>NZ_JBNFOF010000190.1:0-5957 GCF_057364645.1 Janibacter sp. CFPM2_SD2 | reverse complement strand
CCGCGCGGCGCCATGACCTTCGCCCTGTGGCAGCCGCCCCGAGGACGACGAGGGAGCGCGGCGCTCCCCCACGACCGAGGCCGCCGACCTCATGGCGCACCTCGTGGGCCGCGACGTGCAGACGCTCGCCTTCGCCCGCTCCCGGGCCGGTGTCGAGGCCCTCGCCTCGGCCGCCTCCCGCCAGGTGAGCATCACGGACGAAGGGAGGATCGCCGCCTATCGCGGCGGCTACCTGCCCGAGGAGCGTCGGGTCATCGAGCGTCGGCTGCGGGAGCGCGACCTGCTCGGGCTGGCCGCGACGAATGCCCTGGAGCTCGGCATCGACATCGCCGGCCTCGACGCCGTCCTCATGGCCGGGTGGCCGGGCCGGCTCGCCTCCGTGTGGCAGCAGGCCGGGCGCGCCGGGCGTGACGGCCAGGACGCGCTCGCCGTGCTTGTCGCCGCCGACGACCCGCTCGACACGTGGGTGGTCGAGCACCCGGAGGCGATCTTCGACGCGCCGGTCGAGACGAGCGTGCTCGACCCGGGCAACGTGCACGTCCTCGTGCCGCACGTCGCCTGCGCGGCGGCGGAGCTGCCGGTGACGCGCGACGACGAGCAGTGGTTCGGCCCGGGGCTGGAGGGTGTCCTCGAGGTGCTCGTGGCGCGGGGGCTGCTGCGCAAGCGGCCAGGTGGCTGGTTCTGGACCCGCCCGGACCGACCCGGCGAGCACGTCTCGCTGCGCGGCATCGGCGAGGTGGTGAGCATCGTCGAGGGCCGGTCCGGCCGGGTCATCGGCACGGTCGACGAGTCGTCGGCGCACTCGCAGGTCCACACCGGGGCCGTCCACGTCCACCAGGGGCGGCCCTACGTCGTCACCGAGCTCGACCTCGAGCAGGCCACCGCCACCGTCGTGCCCGGCGACCCCGGCTGGTCGACGCACGCCCAGTCGGTGTCCTCCTTCGACATCGTCGCGGAGGAGTCCGGCGTCGACCACGGGCCGGTGCGGGTCTCCTTCGGCCGGGTCGACGTGCGGCACCAGGTCACGGGGTTCCTCCGCCGGCTGCCGGGCGGCGAGGTCATCGGCCAGCACCCGCTCGACCTGCCGGAGCGCACCCTGTCGACCCGGGCGGTCTGGTGGACGATGACGCCCGAGGCTCTTGCCGCCGCCGGCGTCGCCGACGTCGACGTGGCCGGGGCGGCCCACGCCGCCGAGCACGCGGCGATCGGCATGCTCCCGCTGCTCGCGACGTGCGACCGGTGGGACATCGGCGGGGTGTCGACGACCTGCACCCCGACACCGGGCTGCCGACGATCATGGTCTACGACGGCAGCCCGGCGGGGCGGGCTTCGCGGCCGGGCGCACGAGCAGATCGGACCGTGGCTGGCGATGACCCGCGAGACGATCGCCGGCTGCGGGTGCGCCGGCCGGGGCTGCCCGGCCTGCGTCGTCTCCCCCAAGTGCGGCAACGGCAACGAACCCCTCGACGCGCGCGGCGCGGTCGCCCTGCTCGACCTGCTCCTGACCTCGCTCGGCCATAAGGTGGAGAACCGCCAGTCGTCGCGCTCGCGCTGACCTCCCCGAAAGGACCCCCATGGTCATCCTCGGCCTCATCCTCGTGCTCGTCGCCGTCGCCATCGGCGCGGCCCTGCTGCTCGGCACCCGGGCCCCAGAGGTCTCGGGGCAGGAGGTCGACATCCGCCTCTTCGACGGCGTGACGATCAACCTCAACCCGCTGACCCTGGTCATCGCCGGCATGCTGACGATGCTTCTCCTCTGGCTGGGTCTGGTGATGATCAAGGCAGCGCTGACCCGCAAGGCCAAGCAGCGCCGCCTGCGCAAGGAGCAGGAGGCCGAGTCCAAGCGACGCCTCGCCGAGCAGGAGGCCGCCCACCAGGAGGAGCTGCGCGAGCGCGAGCGCGCCCTCGACGACCAGCGCGTCTCGACCGACATCGCCCGCGAGCGGGCTGCGGTCGCGGAGCGCCACGACCCGACGCTCGACGCGCCGACCGAGCGGATCAGCACCCGTGACGCCGCTCGGGGCGCTCCCGCGGACGACGCCACCCGCCCGATCGCGCGCGACGGTGGACCGGTCGACGACGCGACCCGCCCCATCCGTCGCGATCCCCGCCCCTGACGGGCTCGCGATGATCCTCGTCGGCCTGGTGCTCTCAGCACTCGCGGCCGCCCTTCACGTCTTCATCTGGTACCTCGAGTCCTTCGCGTGGACGACCCGCGCCCGGGCCGTCTTCGGCACGAGCGCCGAGGAGGCCGAGGCCACGCGTGAGCTCGCCTTCAACCAGGGCTTCTACAACCTCTTCCTCGCGGTCGCCGTCATCATCGGGATCGTCGTCCACGCCCTGGGCCATGACGCCGTCGGCCTGACGCTCGTGCTCACCGGCACGGTCTCGATGCTCGCCGCGAGCCTGGTGCTGCTCCTCTCGAGCCCCGACAAGGCCGCTGCCGCCGTCAAGCAGGGCGCCCTGCCGGCGGTGGGCATCGTCCTGGTCGTCGCCGGCCTCGTCCTCTGAGGCCTGCTCGGGCCCGGCCCGAGCGGTCCCCTCGGCCGTCTCCGGCCCCGCCCCACCGAGGCGAAGGGGGATGCTCGCCGCCACCGTCACCGTCACGTCTCCCCCGCCGGTGACCCGGCACGAGCGGACGGCCGTGTCGTGGAGGCCAGCGACCCGACCGGCCTCCGCGCACGCCGCGGCGGGGTCGGGACCGCTCCTGGTAGTCGATCGCCCCGGCGAGGGCCGCGAGGTCGGCGGCGGACCGGGCGACGTGCGCGGCTCGGACCGCGCTCAGCACGGCGAGCGCGGCGACGGTCACCGTGAGGACGACGGCGATGACACCCAGCGACAGCACGGTCGAGCTCCCCGCGTCGTCATGCCGGCGCATCGACGGACTCCACCCGTGCCGTCGACGAGCACGTGCTGTCGTCGGCCACGAAGCCCAGCCCCGCGGGTGCCGGGCTGGTCACCGTGACCGAGACGTCCTGACCGGACCGGGACACGTCGATCGCAGCCCCGTCGGGTGCGGTCCGCTCGGCGAGCCCGAGGGCCCGGTCGGTGCTCTCGCCGCGGGCGATCTCGCGCACGGCCACCCGCGCGGCGTCGACGCAGCGCACGCGGTCGACGCCCCAGGACAGTGCCGAGAGGCAGATGACGAGGACGAGGACGACCGCGGGGAGGGTGAGGGCGAGCTCCGCCGTCACCATCCCCGCGTCGCCGACGCCCCTAGCGGATGCCGAGCGCCTCGAGGATGACACCCGACAGCCCCGACTTGATGCCCCCGGACTTCACCACGGCCAGCAGCACGATGGCGAAGGTGCACGCGGCGAGCGTGCCGACGGCGTACTCCGCCGTCGTCATGCCCGCCTCGCACGCCAGCCGGGCCCGGTGCCCCCACCGGACGATGGACCTCTTCATGGGACTCTCCTCCCGTCGGCGGCACCGTGTGTGCCGCGGTGGTTCCACCCTTCGCCCGGCGGCGGTCCCGCGGGAGGGGCATCGGGAGTCTGTGGACTGCGCCCGTCGGTGGGGGTGGCCTGGGGACAACGGGTGGAGGTGGTCCCGACCGGATCATCGGCACGCAATCACCTCGACACAGGCTGCTCCGTCGCGGCCGGTCACATGCGCCGACCGACCTACCCGCGGCGCGAAGCCCGGCGCGCAGGCTCAACCGAGCTGGGTGCCGACGAGCACGACGACGACCGGCACGACGGCCGTGGCGATGAAGGCGGGCAGGAAGCACAGCCCGAGCGGCAGCACGAGCATGACCGCGGCCCGGCCTCCCGCCGCCTCGAGACGACGCGCCTCGGTGTCGCGCAGGGTCGCGGCCGCGTCGAGCAGCACCGATGCCGACGGCGCTCCCACGGCATCGGCGACGACGAAGGCCGTGGCCGTCGGCCCCCACACCCGGCGTGCGTAGCCCCACGCCCGGCCCATCGGGCGCCCCCAGCGAAGGGCGGCCGCCACCTTGCGCAGATCGGCGGCGGCTCCCTCCGCCGCCACGTCGGCGACCTCTTCGAGGGCCTGGACGAGACCTCGACCGGACTGCAGGGCCAGGGCGAGCAGGACGCTCGCGTCGGCCACGTCGTCGACGGTCAGGGGCTGCGGCGGGTCCTGCGCGGATGCCCGGTCCACCTCGCGACGGCGCACGTCGACCAGCCGCGACCGCGACGGCCACAGCACGACCGCCGCGACGACGAGGAGCAGCACCGGGAGCGTCATCGCTCGTCCCGCGGGGCGACGGCGCGTGCGAGCAGCCACCGGCAGACCAGCCACCCGGCGGCCGTCAGGCCCAACCCCACGACCGCGCTGATCACCGTCAGGGCGCTGTGCCCGTAGACCTCCCACGGGGTCAGCCCGAAGGCGAGCCCGGCGAGCAGACCGACGAGGGGCAGCAGGGTGAGCAGGTGCATCGTCGAACGGGCGCCTGCCGTCGCGGCGTCGAGCCGTCTGCGGGCCTGCACGCGGGCGCGCAGCACCTGTGCGCTCGTCGCCATGGAGGGCGCGAGCGCGACCCCGAGGCCTCGCTGAGCGACCAGGCGCCGGCGACGGGACGCAGCTCCGGGTGGTGCAGGGCATGGCGTCGCCACACCCCGCCGGCGGCTCCCCCGGCGCAGTCGTCGCCGACCTCCTCGAGCACCCCGTGCCACGGGTCGGCGCCTCGGCCGACGACGGCGGCGACCGCCGTGACCGGTGTGGCTCCCGAGCGCAGGGCCATGGCGAGCAGGTCGGCGACGGCGGCCATCGACTCCAGGTCCGCCAGCCGTCCCCTCACGCGCCGCGCGCGCCAGGGCGCGCCCGCACCACGACCCGCCGGCCCGCTCAGCGACGCGGGCTGCTGACGCCCCGGCCACACGAGGGCGGCCGCGAGCACGAGACCGATGACGGCGAGCGTCATGCGCCCACCCCCGGCAGCGGACCGATGGAGTCGACGACCCGGCGTCCGCCCACCCGTCGCAGGTGGACGACGATCTCCAGCGCGCTGGCCATCTGGGCGCGCACGGCCTCGCGGCCCATGCCGGCGAGCGCGCCGAGTGCCTCGATCCGGCTCGGTACATCCTCGGCACGGTTGGCGTGCAGCGTGCCGCAGCCGCCCTCGTGGCCGGTGTTGAGCGCGAGCAGCAGGTCGCGCACCTCTGCTCCGCGCACCTCGCCGACGACGAGCCGGTCCGGGCGCATGCGCAGGGCCTGCCTCACGAGGTCGACCATCGTCACCTCGCCGGCGCCCTCGGTGTTGGCCGAGCGCGCCTGCAGCCGCACGACGTGCGGATGGCCGACCTGGATCTCGCCGACGTCCTCGACGACGACCAGTCGCTCGGCCGCAGGCACCTCGGCGAGCAGGGCCGCCAGGAGGGTGGTCTTGCCCGTGCCCGTCCCCCCGGTGACGACGTAGGCCCGCCGCTCGGCGACCACATCGCGCAGCTGGTCGGCCTGCTGCGGGGTGGCCATGCCCAGGTCGACGAGCGCACCGAGCCCACCGCCGCGGTGACGCGGGATCCGCAGGCTGAGGTGGGCGCCGCCGGCCACCAGTGGCGGCAGCACCGCGTGCAGGCGGATCCCTCGCGGCAGCAGACCGTCCACCCAGGGCTGGGCGTCGTCGAGCCTCCTGCCGGCCGTCGCCGAGAGCCGGGTCGCCAGCCGTCGCACGGCGTCGGCGTCACCGACGTCGAGGTCGGCCCGGGTCACGCCCTCTCCCCGGTCGACCCACACCGACCCGTCGCCGTTGACGAGGACGTCGGTCACCCGCTCGTCCTCGACGAGCGGGTCGAGCACCCCCAGACCCATGAGATCGGCGCGCAGCTCCCCCGACCGCCGCCGGGCGCCGCCGCTGCCGAGCCGCACCGCCTCGCTGCGGGCGACCTCGTCGATGACGCCCGGGTCGGAGCGCGCCCCGCCTCGACCTGGGCGTCTATGGCGCTCGACCACCTCATGACGCGAGTCCGAGCACCCGCTCGGCCAGCGGCGCC
>NZ_JBNFOF010000189.1:0-5995 GCF_057364645.1 Janibacter sp. CFPM2_SD2 | reverse complement strand
GGGCGCCGGCGCGGTCGAGCGCCGAGACCCGCGCGGTGACCGTGGGCAGATCGCCGGTGTCGAGCTGCTCGGCCTGCGCCGACGTGTCCTCGCGGTCCCGCAGCCGGCGCCACCTCCTCGTCAGGCGGATGTTGTCGGCCCGCACCCGGTCGGTGTCGTCGGGGCGGGGCGCCCACGAGCCGCTCGACCGGGCCGAGGACCGCGTCGCCCACGCCGCGCACCGGCCCCAGGGGCGCACCGGCGAGGTCCGCCAGCAGGACGAGGACGGTGAGCACCAGCAGCGCCGGCAGGGCACGGCGTCGCATCAGAAGCGGTGGCCGTCGACGAGCACGGGCTGCAGCGCGGCGAAGTCGTCGACGCAGCGGCCGGCACCGCGCACGACGGCGCGCAGGGGCGCCTCTGCCACCCTCACCGGCACCCCGAGCTCGTGGCGCAGCCGGGCGTCGAGGCCACGCAGCAGCGCTCCCCCGCCGGTGAGCGTCACGCCGCGCTCGAGGACATCGCCGGCGAGCTCGGGCGGGCAGCGGTCGAGCACGTCGCGCACCAGCTGGACGATCTCCCCGACCGGCCCGGCGATGGCCCGCCGGATCTCCGCGGAGCCGACGTCGACGGTCTTGGGCAGGCCGGTGACGAGGTCGCGGCCGCGGACGCGGGTGCTCACCTCGCGGGCGAGCGGGAAGGCGGAGCCGACCTCGATCTTGATGTGCTCGGCGCTGCGCTCGCCGAGGAGCAGCGAGAGGTTGCGGCGCACGTGGTCGACGATCGCGTCGTCGACGGCGTCACCGGCGGTGCGGGTGCTGCGCGAGGCGACGATGCCGCCCAGGGCGATGACGGCGACGTCGGTGGAGCCGCCTCCGATGTCGACGACCATCGAGGCCTCGGTGTCCGTGACGGGCAGACCCGCCCCGATCGCCGCGACCATCGGCTCCTCGACGAGGTAGACCCGGCGGGCGCCGACGCGCAGCGCGGCCTCCTCGACCGCGCGCCGCTCGACGCCGGTGATGTCGCTCGGGATGCACACGACGACGCGCGGGCGGAAGACGCTCGACATGCCCACCCGGTCGGTGAACCACCGCAGCATCTGCTCGGCGGCGTCGGGCTCGCTGATGACCCCGGCGCGCAGTGGTCGCACCGCGCGCACGGCGCCGGGGGTGCGCCCGAGCATCTCCTTGGCCCGGGTCCCGGCGGCCACGAGCTCACCGGTCTCGGCGCTCACCGCGACGACACTCGGCTCGTCGAGGACGACGCCGCGCCCCTGGTGGTGGATCAGGGTGTTGGCCGTCCCGAGGTCGATGGCCAGGTCGCGCGAGAAGCGCAGCCGCGCCCGCGGGCGCGCCTCTCGCGCTCCCGTGCCCACGTCAGAGGCTCGGGAACCAGATGCCGATCTCGCGGGCAGCGGACTCCGGGGAGTCGGAGCCGTGGACGATGTTCTCGTCCACGGTGCCCGCCCACTTGCGACCGAGGTCGCCGCGGATCGTGCCGGGGGCGGCCTCGGTCGGCTTCGTCGCGCCGGCGAGGGAGCGGAAGCCCTTGATGCACTCCTGGCCCTCGATGACGACGGCCGCGACCGGGCCGGAGGACATGAAGTCGAGGAGCGGCTCGTAGAAGGGCTTGCCCTCGTGCTCGGCGTAGTGGGCGGCCAGCTGCTCACGCGTCGGGGTGACGACGGCGAGGGCCGCGAGGGTGTACCCCTTCGCCTCGATCCGGCGGATCACCTCGCCGGTGAGGCCGCGGCGGAAGCCGTCGGGCTTGACGAGGATGAGGGAACGTTCGGTCTGCACAGTCTCGGTCACGGGGTCAGCGTAGTCACGCCGCGAGCACACCCGTACCCAGCAGGGCGAAGAGCACGAGCGCGAGGACGATCCGGTAGACCATGAAGAGCGTGAAAGTGTGCGTCTCGATGAACTTCATGAACCACGCGATGACGGCGTAGCCGACGACGAAGGCGATGGCCGTCGCGACGAGGATCGGGCCCCAGCCGGTCTCGCCGGTGCCCTCACCACCCGCGATCTTGACGACCTGCAGGCCACCCGAGGCGATGACCGCCGGGATCGCGAGGAGGAAGCTGTAGCGGGCTGCGGCCTTGCGCGTGTAGCCCATGAAGAGACCACCGGCGATCGTGCCGCCGCTGCGGGAGACGCCGGGGACGAGCGCCAGGGCCTGCCAGAGGCCGTAGAGGATGCCGTGCTTCCACGTCAGGTCGGTGAGCTCGCGGCGCTGGGTGCCGACCCGCTCGGCCGCCATGATGACGAGGGCGAAGACGAGCAGCATCGTCGCGGTGATCCACAGGCTGCGCAGGGTCGACTCGATCTGGTCCTGGAAGAGCAGACCCAGCAGGCCGATCGGGATGGTGCCGATGATGACGAGCCAGCCCATGCGCACGTCGGGGTCGTCCTTGGCGACCTTGCCCGCGAGCGCGAGGAACCACTTGCGGATGATCGTCGTGATGTCACGCCAGAAGTAGATGACGACGGCGGCCTCGGTGCCGAGCTGGGTGATCGCCGTGAAGGCGGCGCCGGGGTCCTCCTGCCCCATGAGCTGCCCGACGATCGAGACGTGGGCGCTCGAGCTGATCGGGAGGAACTCGGTCAGCCCCTGGACGAGGCCGAGGATGATCGCGGTGAAGAAGTCCACGGGTGTCAGCTCTCCTGCTGGGTCGCGGCCTGGGCGGCCTGCTCACGGTCGATGCGGCGGCCGATCCGCTGGCAGTAGCCGTACAGCACCGCAAACATCACGCCGACGAGGATCATCATGGGCAGGAAGACCCCGCAGAGGATGGACAGCACCTGAACGCCCCATCCGAAGGCGGTGCCGAAGGGCCGCTTCATCAGGCCGGCACCGACGAGGGCGACGACGGCCAGGACGCACATGAGGACGAAGGGGGTCAGCCCCGCCACCACCGGCTCCTGGTCGGGGTCCAGGCCCCGGCTGGTCAGGGCGCCGAAGAAGATGACGAGCGACTGCGCGCCGAGGACGGTGGCGAGCATCCGCCAGGTGAACTTGCCCTGCGGGCGCGGCGGCTGGTCGGGAGTCACGGTCGACAAGGGTAGGTCAGCCCTCGTCCTCGACCTCGACGGGCACCTCGACCGGCGGCGCGACGGGCGCCTCGACGTCGGTCACCCCGAGCAGCAGCCGCACCTCGCCGACGGTGACGATCGAGCCGGTGGCGACGACACCACCGGCCACTCCCCCGTCGTCCGCGAGCTGGGCGGCGCGGTCGAGCGCGTCGGGCAGCTCCTCGACGACGGTGACCCGGTGGTCGCCGAAGACCTCTGCAGCGATCTCGCCGAGGCGGTCCGGTCGCATCGCGCGCGGCGACGTCGAGCGGGTGACGACGATCTCGTCGAGCGCCGGCTCGAGGGCCTCGAGGATCCCGACGACGTCCTTGTCCTTGAAGATCGAGACGACGCCGACGAGGTGGGTGAAGGTGAAGGAGTCCTTGAGCGCCGTCGCGAGGACCGTTGCGCCGTGCGGGTTGTGCGCCGCGTCGACGATGACCGTGGGGCTGCGCCGGACGATCTCGAGACGACCGGGCGAGGTCGCCGCGGCGAGACCGGCCGCGAGGACCTCCTCGCCGAGCGGCTGCTCGCCGCCACCGAGGAAGGCCTCGACCGCGGCCACGGCGAGCGCGGCATTGCTCGCCTGGTGCTCCCCGTGGAGGTTGAGCAGGAGGTCGGGGTGGTCGCCAGCGATCCCGCGCAGCGAGATCATCTGGCCGCCCACGGCGACGTCGCGCTCGAGGACCCGAAGTCCAGCCCCTCGACGAGCAGTCGCGCGCCGACCTCCTCCGCGCGGTCGCGCAGGATCGCGAGCACCTCGGGCTCCTGCGGCGCGCTCACGGCGATGGCGTCGGGGTGGATGATCCCCGACTTCTCGGTCGCGATCTCCTCGATCGTGTCGCCGAGGAAGTGCTGGTGGTCGATGCCGACCGGCGTGATGACGGCGACGTCGGCCTCGACGACATTCGTCGCGTCCCACGAGCCGCCCATGCCCACCTCGACGATCGCGACGTCGACGGGCGCGTCGGCGAAGGCCGCGTAGGCGAGCGCGACGAGCACCTCGAAGTAGGTCATCCGCGGGCCGTCCTCGGAGGCCGAGCGGGTGTCGACGGCGTCGACGAAGGGGGCGATGTCGGCCCATGCGTCGAGGAAGGCCTCGCGGCTGATCAGCTCACCGCCGATGGTGATCCGCTCCCGGATGTCCTGCAGGTGGGGCGAGGTGAAGCGCCCCGTCTTCAGGCCCGCCTCGCGCAGCACCGACTCGATGATCCGGGCGGTCGAGGTCTTGCCGTTGGTCCCCGTGACGTGGATGACGGGGAAGGTGCGCTGCGGCTCCCCGAGCAGGTCCATGACCGCGCGGATGCGGTCGAGGCTCGGCTCGAGGTCGTGCTCGGGGGCGCGGGAGAGGATCTCGTCCTCGACCAGGCGCATGCGCTTGCGCAGCTCGAGGGAGGCGGCGGCCTGCCGCTGGGCGGCGTCGGGGGCGGGACTCATGGGCCCGATTGTCGCACCCGTCAGCCGACCCTCCGGGCCCGCAGGACGACGTCGTGCACGTGGTGGGTCGACACGGCGCCGGCGGGCCGCTCCCTTCGCTCGTGGACCTCGACCGCCCAGCCCGGCGCACCGGCCAGGGCTGCCGCGATGGCGTCCGTGTCGACATACGCCTCGTGGTCGAAGGGGCGGGTCTGCTCGGGGGCGGCCGCCGCCAACCCCATGTCGTGCTGGTCGTGGGCGATGACGAGCAGGGTGCCGCCCGGGGCCACCGCGCCGAGCAGGTTGGCGATGCCGCGGCCGTCGGGCGTGCGCGGGATCGATGCATAGGCGGCGGTGACGAGGTCGTAGCGGTCGGTGCCGAAGGGGGCCGCAGCGTTGGCGTCGGCCTGCACCAGACCCACCTCGAGGCCGCGCGCCGCGGCCACCCGCACCCGGTCGAGGGCGAGAGCGGAGATGTCGTTGGCGGTCACCTGCCAGCCCTGCTCCGCGAGATAGATGGCGTCTCCCCCTTCGCCGGCGCCGACGTCGAGGACGGTGCCGGGGGTCATCCCGGTGGCCTCGGCGACGAGCGAGCCGTTGGGGTTGCCGCTCCACTGCAGGTCGCCGCTGTAACGGCCGTCCCAGTCGGCGGCGTGGGCGCTGCGGCGCGCGCCGCTCGAGGTCCTGCTGCGCGAGGTCGAAGCTGACCATCGAGCCCACCCGGCTGCCCGCCGCCGCGGTCGGCAGCACCTCGGAGCATCGGCTCGGCGAGCGTGCCGGCCGCGTAGAGGCCGGGCACGTCGGTGGCGCCGGTCATCGGGTCGGCGACGACGTGGGTCGCGACCCCGCTCGGGTGTGCGACCGCCTCCAGACCGACCCCGGCGAAGGGAGCGACCCGGGCGTGCAGACGCGTCCCGACGAGGATCGTGTCGGCCGCGATCTCGGACCCGTCGGCGAGCCGGATGCCGCGCAGACCACCGGTCGCGTCGCTGACGACGGCCTCGGCCGGTTGGACGACGACGGTCACGCCGGCGGCACGCAGCGCCTGCAGCTCGGGCTCGTCGGCGTCGACCCCGGCGTGGACGAGCACGGTGAGGTCGGGGGTGAGCTGGCGCAGCAGCGGGAGCGGGTGCAGCCCCATGGGCGAGGTGACGAGCGCGATGATCCGCCCGTCGCGTGCCTCGTAGCCATGGCAGAAGGGGCAGTGGATGACCGCGCCGCCCCAGTGGTCGGCGAGACCGGGCACGTCGGGCAGCTCGTCGGTCAGGCCGGTCGCGGCGACGACGCGGCGCGCGTGGACGACGTGGCCGCCGGTGAGGCCGAGGCGGAAGACGTCCTCCTCGCGCGTGACCTCGAGAACCCGACCGTGAGGACCTCGGCCCCGTAGGAGCGCACCTCCTCGCGGGCGTGCGCAGGAAGTCGGCCGGCGGCCGCCCCTCGTGCCCGAGGTAGCTGTGCATGTGCGCGGCCGGGGCGTTGCGCGGCTCGCCGGAGTCGACGACGAGCACGAGCGCGGTGCGCAC
>NZ_JBNFOF010000188.1:0-6010 GCF_057364645.1 Janibacter sp. CFPM2_SD2 | reverse complement strand
ACCGCAGGTCCCGTCTGACCAACAACTCTGCAAAACCCTAGGGTTTTGCAGAGTTGATCCCGGCTAACCCTGCAGGACCCTAGGGTTTTGCAGGGTTGGGTACGTGGGGGAGATGGTCAGCTCAGGCCGCGCTCGGCGAGCCAGCCGGAGGGGTCGATGGCGCCGCCGCCACCGGGGTGGATCTCCATGTGCAGGTGCGGGCCGGTCGAGCGGCCGGTGTTGCCCGAGAGGGCGACGACGTCACCGGGGGAGACCTGCTGGCCGACGGACGCGCTCACCGAGCTCAGGTGGCCGTAGCGCGAGACGGTGCCGTCCCAGTACTTGATGTCGATGTAGATGCCATAACCGTCCATGGGCCCGGCGCCGATGACCTCGCCGCTGCTCATCGCCTTGAGCGGGGTGCCCACGGCGGCGGCGTAGTCCTGGCCGGCGTGCAGGCGACCCCAGCGCATGCCGAAGGGAGAGGTGAAGACGGCGTTGTCGAGCGGCGTGACCCAGCCCTGGGCGCCGACCTCGGTCGCGGACTCGCCGTCGGCGGTCGTCGTCTCGCCCGTGGCGGCCGAGCCGGTCGTGGCGGACGAGGACGTCGAGGCGTCGCGCTTCTTCTTCGCCGCGGCGCGGTCGGCCGCGACCTCCTTGCGCGCCTTGTCGCGGGCGACCGCTGGCGTTCCTGGGTGCGGCCCTGGCTCTCGGCGACGGTGGTCGAGGCGGCCTGGCGGCGCTGGTCAGGCCGTCGGCCTCGTCGGTGGCGGTCTCGGCCTCGGTGCGGGCGGTGTCGACGACCTCGGGGTCGGACAGCAGCGAGGTGGCGCTCGCAGCGGGGGAGCCGCCGGTGACGAAGGCCGCCTTGGCCGAGTCGGCGGCCTGGCTGGCGAAGGGGGAGGACTGCGCGGCGGTCGCACCAGCAGCCGTCAGCACGAGGGTGACGGCGGCGGCGGTCGGCAGCGCGTAGGCGGGACCGAAGCTCTTGGGAAGGCGGGTGCGGCGCTGCTGGGCGCGGCGCTCGGCGCGGGTGGGCGGCCGGTGTCGACCGGAGTACTCGCTCATGGTGGATGACGTCCTTGCAGGGGATCGGACTTCTTCCCCTGGCAGCGGGGACGGACAAAAATTCGTGGTTACCCTAGCGTGACCGTTTCGTTATGCATAACCGGGGGTGCCCCCGGTCACACGCCGACGGCGCGCAGCCTCGCGTCGCCCGCACCGTGGCGGGCCGGTGGGGGCCGTCATGCGGAGAGGTCGGTGACCGAGGCGGTCTGGTTGCCCTCGCTGTCGATCTGCACGAGGCTCGTCGCGATCTTGTGCACCACCGTGGGCAGGATCGGCAGCGACAGGTGACCGATGCCGCGCAGCCGCACGTTGGTCACGTCGACGCCCTCCTGGTGGAGCGATGCGTTGACCGCCGGCACGATCACCTCGTCGGTGTCGGACCAGAAGGCGATGACCCTGGTGCGGCAGTCGGGGGCGGGGCGGTTGAGCTCCTGCATCAGGCCGCTGCCCGGGCGCAGCTGCCGGGTGAGCGAGGTGGGCAGCAGGTAGGCGGCGAGCGTGCCCGTGTGCGGGGCGCCGAGCGTCGCCAGCGTGTGCACCCGCTCGTCGCCGCCGAGGCGGGTCACGTAGTAGCGGGCCACGACGCCGCCGAGGCTGTGCGCGACGATGTGGATCCGCTCGTAGCCGGTCTCCTCGACGATCGCCTCGACCTCCTCGGCCAGCTGGGCGGCCGCGGTGCGCACGTCCTTGGTGCGCACGGAGTAGTTCATGGCGAAGACCCGGCTGAAGCCTCGACGCAGCAGGCCGCGGCGTAGCACGGTGAAGATCGAGTGGTTGTCGGCGAAGCCGTGCAGCAGCAGGATCGGGGTCCCGCTCTCGGCGAGGCCGGCGACGAGCATGCCGCGCTGCACGGGGTTGAGGTGCTCGATGCGATACCCGTGGCGCGGGCCGCCTCGCCGCGGGGCGCGGGTGCCGAAGGGGTAGAGCGAGAAGTGCGTCGTCGCCCAGACGAGCTCGACGGCGGCGAAGACCATCGACTGTCGCGTCGCGAGGCAGCGGACCTGGTCGACCACGCCGAAACTCCGGCCCGTCGGCGCCGGTGCCGAGCTGCCGTGCTGCGTGGTGCCGTCGTACGGCTGCTGCGAAGCCATGGTGACTTCACAGTAACCCCGGTCACGTGTCCCGTGCGAGACGTCGTGACGAGTCCGTGATCAAAGGCTCAATCACTTCCTCCGGCAGGGCGAAGGGGGGAGCCGCGCGGGGTCGTGACCCCGGCCGTGCGCGGACCGGGCGTGCTCCCCCTTCGTCCGGGGGCTAGTCTCGTCCCGCACCCCGTTACCACAGCAGAGGACGGAATCACCCTCGTGGATCTCTTCGAGTACCAAGCACGCGACGTGTTCGAGAAGCACGGCGTCCCGGTTCTTGCCGGCGCCGTCGCCACCACCCCCCAGGAGGCTCGAGCAGCCGCCGAGACCATCGGCACCAAGAGCGGCGGTGTCACCGTCGTCAAGGCCCAGGTCAAGACCGGTGGCCGCGGCAAGGCCGGCGGCGTCAAGGTCGCCAAGACCGTGGACGAGGCCGAGGCGCACGCCGAGGCCATCCTGGGCATGGACATCAAGGGCCACACGGTCCACAAGGTCATGATCGCCCAGGGCGCCCAGATCGCCGAGGAGTACTACTTCTCGATCCTGCTCGACCGTGCCAACCGCACGTACCTCGCCATGTGCTCCAAGGAGGGCGGCATGGAGATCGAGCAGCTCGCCGTCGAGCGCCCCGAGGCCCTCGCCCGCATCGCGGTCGACCCCAACGTCGGCATCGACGACGCCAAGGCCACCGAGATCGTCCAGGCCGCCGGCTTCGACGAGGCCGACCAGGCCAAGATCGCCGACGTGCTCAAGAAGCTGTGGGTCGTCTACCGCGACGAGGACGCGACCCTCGTCGAGGTCAACCCCCTCGTCAAGACCGAGCAGGGCGACATCGTCGCCCTCGACGGCAAGGTCACCCTCGACGGCAACGCCGACTTCCGTCAGCCGGCCCACGCCGAGCTCGAGGACAAGGCCGCGGCCGACCCGCTCGAGGCGAAGGCCAAGGAGAAGGGCCTCAACTACGTCAAGCTCGACGGCAACGTCGGCATCATCGGCAACGGCGCCGGGCTCGTCATGAGCACCCTCGACGTCGTCGCCTACGCCGGTGAGGACTTCACCGGGGGCAAGGCCAAGCCGGCCAACTTCCTCGACATCGGTGGCGGCGCCTCGGCCGAGGTCATGGCCAACGGCCTCGACGTCATCCTCGGCGACGAGCAGGTCAAGTCCGTCTTCGTCAACGTCTTCGGTGGCATCACCGCGTGCGACGCGGTCGCTGACGGCATCGTCGGCGCCCTCAAGACCCTCGGCGACTCGGCGACCAAGCCGCTCGTCGTGCGTCTCGACGGCAACAACGTCGACGAGGGCCGCCGCATCCTCGCCGAGTTCAACCACCCCCTCGTGACCGTCGAGGCCACCATGGACGGCGCCGCCCGCAAGGCCGCCGAGCTGGCCGCGAAGTAAAGGACGACTGAAACAGACATGGCAATCTTCCTCACCGCTGACTCCAAGGTCATCGTCCAGGGCATGACCGGCTCGGAGGGCATGAAGCACACGACGCGCATGCTCGCCTCGGGCACCAACGTCGTGGGTGGCGTCAACCCCAAGAAGGCCGGCCAGAGCGTCGACTTCCCGGGTGGCCAGTCCGTCCCCGTCTTCGGCTCCGTCGCCGACGCGATCAAGGAGACCGGCGCCGACGTGTCGGTCATCTTCGTGCCGCCGGCCTTCGCCAAGTCCGCCGTCGTCGAGGCCATCGACGCCGAGATCGGCCTCGCCGTCATCATCACCGAGGGCATCGCCGTCAAGGACTCCGCGGAGTTCTACAACTACTCCGTCGGCAAGGCCACGCGCCTCATCGGCCCCAACTGCCCCGGCCTGATCAGCCCCGGCAAGTCCAATGCCGGCATCATCCCGGCGGACATCGCCGGCGCCGGTCGCATCGGCCTGGTCTCCAAGTCGGGCACGCTGACCTACCAGATGATGTACGAGCTGCGTGAGTTCGGCTTCTCCACGGGCGTCGGCATCGGTGGCGACCCGGTCATCGGTACGACGCACATCGACTGCCTCGAGGCCTTCGAGGCCGACCCCGAGACCGACGCGATCGTCATGATCGGCGAGATCGGTGGCGACGCCGAGGAGCGGGCCGCGGCCTACATCAAGGAGCACGTCACGAAGCCGGTCGTCGGCTACGTCGCGGGCTTCACCGCCCCGGAGGGCAAGACCATGGGCCACGCCGGCGCCATCGTCTCCGGCTCCTCGGGCACGGCTGCCGCCAAGAAGGAGGCCCTCGAGGCCGCCGGCGTCAAGGTCGGTAAGACGCCGTCCGAGACGGCCGACCTCATGCGCGAGATCATGCAGGGCCTGGGCAAGTAACCAGCCCGACCCCACGACGAAGGGGAGGGGAGACCGCGAGGTCTTCCCTCCCCTTGTCGTGCCCGGCAGATCCTGACGAAGGCCTGACCGGGCCGGGGGGAGATCGTGGGCTGCCGGACACCTGCGTCGCCTAGCGTCCCGGCGGGCCGGATCTCCCGCCGGCCGCCCCCCGACGCCAGGAGTCCCCATGCCCCGCACGACCACCGTGGCCGCGGCAGTGCTCGCCGCCACCGCCCCTCGCCGCGTCCGCAGCCAACCGCCTCGGCCCGCACCCCACCCCAGGACCCGCCCCGACCCCCCGAGGCCCGCGCGGCCGGCATCACCGAGCCCGGGCAGGCGCAGATGGGCTGGAAGGAGAAGGCGACCGGCCCGTCGAAGGCCACGAGCGAGACGACCGCCGTCACCGCGCCCTCGGGCGTCAAGGGCATCGACGTGTCCAACTGGCAGGGCAACGTCGACTGGACCGCCCAGTGGAACCTCGGCAAGCGCTTCGCCTACGTCAAGGCGACCGAGGGCACCGGCTACACCAGCCCCTCCTTCGCCCAGCAGTACAACGGCTCCTACAACGTCGGGATGATCCGCGGCAGCTACCACTTCGCGCTGCCCAACAAGTCCTCCGGCGCCACCCAGGCCAACTACTTCGTCGACCACGGCGGCGGCTGGTCGGCCGACGGCAAGACCCTGCCCGGCGCCCTCGACGTCGAGTGGAACCCCTACGGCAGCACCTGCTTCGGGCTGACCCAGGCGAGCATGAAGACGTGGATCAACTCCTTCCTCAACCAGTACAAGGCGCGCACCGGCCGCTACCCGGTGATCTACACCAACACCTACTGGTGGAACCAGTGCGTCGGCCATGACACGACCTTCGCGACGAAGTCGCCGCTGTGGATCGCCCGCTACTCCAGCAGCGCCGGGACGCTGCCGTCGGGCTGGGGCACCTACTCCTTCTGGCAGTACAGCGACAGCCCGATCGACCAGAACGTCTGGAACGGTTCGCTCGACCGGCTGCGCTACTTCGCGAAGAACTGACGCAACCCTCCACGAGGCCCGCACCGCCAGCCGGCGGTGCGGGCCTCCTCGCGTGGTGAGACACACGGTGCCGGTGCAGTGGGGCGGGGGTAGGCTCGTCCTCGTACAGACGTCAGTCGTACGCGTGCTCCGGGGTCGGTGTAATTCCGAGCCGGCGGTGACAGTCCGCGAGCCCGTCCTCTCGAGGCCGGGTTGAGCTGGTGGAACTCCAGCACCGACGGTGAAAGTCCGGATGGGAGGCAGCACGCGACGGCGTGGGCCGTGCCGTGCGGTCACCCTCCCCGGGTGGTCCCTCGGCTGCGGTCGTCACCGGCGACCCCGGTGCGCCCTCGCCGTCGTCACGCCATCGGCGTGCCTCCCTTCGCCCCCGTGGTCCGCGTCGGACCACGGAGAGGCAGATGCAGCAGCAGGTGACCACCGAGCAGGCGATGGCTCGTGCCGTCGAGCTCGCCGCGCGCGGCCTCGGCCGCACCGCCCCCAACCCCGTCGTCGGGTGCGTCGTGCTCGACGCAGCCGGCATCGTCGTGGGCGAGGGCTGG
>NZ_JBNFOF010000187.1:0-6031 GCF_057364645.1 Janibacter sp. CFPM2_SD2 | reverse complement strand
CGCGGCGCGGCGCCCCGAAGCGCGCGGCACCAGACCTAGACTCCAGCACCATGAAGCGCGCTGCCCTCGACCGTCTCGAGCGGCACGCCCTCCTCGGCGGCATCGGCGTCGCGATCCTCGGCGCGGCACTGCTCGTCGCGGCCGTCGCCGCCCAGCTCGGCCCGGCGCCCTATGTCGCCGGTGCGGTCCTGCTGGCCACCGGTCTGTGCCTCGTGCTGGTGCGGCTGGTCCGCCACCGCACGGCCCTGCTCGCCTCCTGCGTCGCCGTCGTCCTCGTCGTCGGGGCCGGGGCCTGGCTCGGTCTGCACGGGCTGCCGGGCGAGCCCGACCACTGGGAGGACACGACCACCGGCAACCGGCACCTCGCCGAGGGGACCTTCCGCGACGGCAACGTCCTCTTCAACGACGGGACCGCCCAGGAGGTGAGCACCGGCACGGTGCTCTGGAGGGTTCCCAAGGGCAGCCGCGTCCTCACGACGACAGACGAGGTCGTCATCCTCAGCGAGCCCACCGACGACCCGGACCAGCCGCGGGTCATCGCCCGCAAGCTCGACTCCGGCCACCAGGTCTGGTGGGCCGAGGTGGGGGCCAAGGTCGCGGCGGTCGCGGACTTCGAGGGTGTCCTCGTCGTCACCTCGCGCCGCGGCACGACCGGCCTCGACCTCGCCTCCGGCGTGGAGGTGTGGACCACCCCACGGGTGGGCGGCACCGAGTGCCGACATGGTGCACCCCGCCGGATCAGCGGGGCCGACCTCGAGCAACGGGCCGTCTTCCTCCCTTCGTCCCTGCGGGGGTCGACGACCGTCGACGCCGTGCGGGTCAGCGACGGCACCGCCATCGCCCGCGACCTCGGCTGCGCCGACGCGGGCCGGGTCATCGACTCCACGATCGTCCAGCACGGGACCGACCGACTCATCGGCCGCTCGGCCCTCACCGGCGAGGTCACGTGGGAGCGGCCCGACACCGGCAGTCTGCGCGAGGTGCAGCTCGCCGATGCCGGCGGGGTCATCTACGTGGCCGAGGAGAGCAAGGGTCGCATCGAGGCCTACCGCACGCTCAACCTGCACACCGGGGACGAGGGCCGCTCGGCGCCGCCGGCCGGCTGGACCGTCGACCGCGACACCATCGGTCGCCAGCGCGCCGACGTGCTCTGGCAGCCGGTGCACGCGCCCGGCCGGGCCGGCCTGTGGCAGGTGGGGCACGAGCCGGGTCGTCACCGTGCCCGGCACCGAGCGCATCGACGTCGCCGAGGCCGACACGAGCGGCTGGGCCGCCGTCGTCGGCGAGACGACCGATGCCGTCGGCACGCGCATCCCCTCGACCTGGGCGGTCTCCCCCGAGGGCGCGGTCCACGGGCCCTTCGACGGGGCGCGCCGGGCCAGAGGCGACTCGAGCATCGCCGAGGGTGTGCTGCGGGTCGGCACCCGCGTCTACCCACTGGACTGAAGAGTAAGCAATCAGTCAGGTTTTCGTTGCGGCGCAACCGAACCCGCGCCGAGGACGTCTCCCCTGCCGACACACCGAGCAAGGGGCTCGGTGGATGACATCAGGGAGACACACCATGCAGCTCACGCGCACCGCCGCCACCGTCCTGTCCGCCACCGCCGTCGCCGCCGGCCTGGCCGCAGCGGCCACCCCGGCCCAGGCCCAGACCTCCGAGCTCGCCAACTCGACCTACAGCGAGGCAGTCGTCGTGGGGTCGATCGACGGCTTCAGGGGCAACCGCCACCAGTTCGCCCTCAGCACCACCTACGGCAACATCGACAGCGGCAGCAAGATCCGCTCGTGGTACTGCCCCAGCGGTGCGAGCATCACGCCGACCTGGGCCTCGTCGCGCTGCACCCTCCGCTCGACGTACAAGCTGGTCAACTTCGTCGAGGAGGGGTATCCGTATGACATCGGCACGGTGAGCTCGACGGGCCGGTCGGCCCAGCAGATCGGCGAAGTGCGCGGCAAGAGCGTCAACTCCACGGCGCAGCGCGACCTGTGGGTCGAGCTGTCGATCTTCGCGCACGAGGGCGACCCCTACGAGCTGCGCGGCACGGTCGGCGGCCGCTCGCTGCAGTCCTCGCCGCGCTACGCCTGGTTCGTCAAGGGCTGACCCACGAGGCGGCCGACCCACGACTCGTCCCCGGTGCGCCTGCGTGCCGGGGAGACGTTTGCTCAACCCGGCGCGCACGCCGCCGAGGTCATGCGGCGGGCGTCGTGCGGCGGATCAGCCCGCGTGGACGATGTTGATCGGGGCCTCGCCGGCACCGATCGCGGCGAGCTGACGGCGCAGCATGGCGACCGCCCGGGGGCGGAAGGCCTCGGTGACGCCCCCGACGTGGGGACTGATGATGACGCCCGGCGCGCTCCACAGCGGGTGCCCGACGGGCAGCGGCTCGGGGTCGGTGACGTCGAGCGCGAAGCGCAGTCGGCCCGCGTGGCGCAGTGCCGCCTCGGTGTCGAGGGCCGGCCCGCGGCCGACGTTGACGACGAGCGTGCCGTCGGGCAGGGAGGACAGCAGCTCCTCGCCGAGGATGTGGTGCGTCGCGTCGGAGCCGGGCAGGACCGAGACGATGATGTCGTGCTCCGGTGCGAGAGAGGCGAGCTCGTCGACCCCGTGCACCGAGTCGACGAGGTCGTCCCCGGCGCGCGCCCGCGAGGCCACCGCCGTGACCGACGCCTCGAAGGGCATGAGTCGCTCGACGATCGCCCGACCCACCGAGCCGTAGCCGAGGAGCAGCACCCGCTTGTCGGCCAGGCCCGGGCGCACGTGGCGGGAGGTCCACTCCCCCTGCGCCTGGGCGCGCGCGAAGTCGTCGAACCCACGCTGCGAGGCGAGGACGAGGGTCAGGGCGAGCTCTGCGGTGGCCGCGTCGTGGACCCCCTTCGCGTTGGCGAGGGAGACGCCCTGCGGCAGGACCGGCAGCATGTTGTCGAAGCCGGCCGACAGCAGCTGCACGAGCCGCACCGACGGCTGCTCGGCCACGACGGCGACGCCCGCGGGCTTGGTCATGTAGGGCGCGATGTAGACGTCCACCGGCTCCTGCGGCGGAGCCTCCTGCGGGTCCCAGACGACGGAGTTCACGCCGTCGACCGGACCCACCGCGTCGCGCCAGCTGCTGTCGGGGAAGGAGACGGTGACCATGCGCGCCATGTTAGGTGGCGCAGGTCACGCAGGCGGCGGCGTCCGACCCGTGACCAACCCGGGACGCATCGCCTCGACGAGCCGGACGAGAACGGACACGGGGCTGACCTCTCGGATCTCGAGCGCGTCACCGCCCACGGCGTCGATCGCGAGCACCCCGTTGCGCAGCACGACGACGTCGAGACCGTCCTCGACGAGTTCCCCGTCGGGGAGGCGGCCGGTCACCCGCACCCGCCAGTGGCGCCACGACTCCTGCTGCAGCAGCATCGCGATCTGCCCGGCGGTCGCGTCTGCGGGCAGTGCCACCTCGGAGTCGCGCCAGAGCAGGGCGGTCACCTGGGACGAAGGGAGGGCCACGGCCTCGCCGAGCCCGAGGCCGCGCCGGGCACCCACCTGCATCATCTCGAGCAGGGAGATCGGCAGGAGCGTCGCGAGCACGGGGAGCACCTGGCGCTCCTGTTCCGGCACCTCGGCCCCGCCGCCGTCCCAGCGGCCGGGCTGTGTGTCGAGCAGGAGCAGTCCCCGCGCGCCGTCGGAGCTCGCCGAGGCCCCGACCGCCACGCCGTCGCTGCTGCGACCGACCATGTCGATGCCGAGGGTGGCCTCGATGTGGGCGCGCAGGCTCCAGTGGACCTCGCTGGTCACGGGCGAGGACTGATCGGCGCCGAGCAGCGCCGCGAAGGCCTCGGGGTCGGGAGCCGCCGCGGTGTCGACGAGCGCGACCCAGCCGTCGTCGTCGACGAGCAGGCGGCCGTCGTCGAAGCGCACACCGGTCGTGCCGCTCATGCCTGCGCCTCCCTGTCGACGCGCAGACCGGCGGCGACCTCGCGCACGGCGTCCACGACATCGGGCAGGGCCAGGACCGGCACCGTCACGCTCGTGGTGATCACGCGGTCGCCCTGCCGGAGGGTCACCTGGTGGAGCACGACGCCCACCTCGGCGACCCGGTGGTGGACCCAGCGCACGAGACTCGCGTCGGACTGCGTCTCGTCGACGAGGTGCGCATCGGTGAGCATGGCGCCCATCGCCTGCCACGTCTGCTCGGCGAGCGTCGCCCACGGGGTGTCCGCGGGGACCTGGTCCTGGGTGACGACGACGTTGCTGCGGAAGGCGACCGGCTCGAAGGGGGCGCCCCACGCCGCGACGACGTCGTCGACGTCGTCACTGAGGTCCTCCCAGGTTGCCGGGACGAGCAGGCTCGCCCCGATCGACGGGATGTCGCGTCGCTGCAGCTCGTCGGTCACCACAGGCCCAACTTATCGCCGACCCACGAGGCGCCGTCGGCCGCGGCGCTGCCGATGGCCGAGCCGAGCTCGCTGCCCGCGACACCACCGATGATGCCTCCGGCGACGCCACCGATGGCGGCTCCGACCGGGCCGCCGATGAGTCCACCGACGATGGCTCCCCCCTTCGCCCCGGCCATGGCCATGCCCAGCGTGGTGCCGCCGGACACCAGGCCGTTGGTCACCGCCCGGGTGCCGCGCTCGGCGTCACCGATCGACGGGTCGCCCATGTCCTCGGCCCACTGTCCGAACCCACCGATGAGACCGGACAGGCCCGCACCGACCGGGCCGGAGACCTTGGCGAACTTGCTCCACCGGGCGAAGCCGGCGACGTTGCGGGCCGCCTGCGATCCCCCCTTCGGGATCCAGCTGGAGTCCTTGCCGAAGAGCGAGGCGCGCTGCATCCACGGGAGCTTGGAAAAGGGGCTGCCGGGCTTGTGCCCGAGGAAGCCGTATCGGCCGTTGGGCAGGCGGCCACGGGGGTTGAACTGGCCGTACTTCCACATACCGACGCCGGCGAGGATGCCACCGAGGTCGCCGAGTCGGTCGAGCCCGAAGCCGAGGTGGTCGAGGATGTTGCCGACGTCGTCCCACATCGTGTTGGCCGAGCCGGGACCGCCCGGGCCAGCCGGCAGGCCACCGGGGCCGGCGTGGAGCCCACCGCCGGGACCACCGCCGATCCCCCTGCCCTGCGAGGTCGTGTCCTGCGAGTCGGCCTGCTCGATGAGCTGGTCGGCGAAGCTCGACAGGCGCGCAGACGCTGACTCCAGCGCTGTCTGGGCCCGCGCCCAGCTCGTGACGAAGGCCTCGAGGTCCGGCCCCTCCCACGCGCCCTGCAACGTGGTCAGCCCGGCCGTGCCCGCCTCGCCGACCTCTGCGGCGCGACGCGCCTCGCGGCGCAGCTGGCCACCGATCTGCCGGACCCGGACCGGGTCCATCCCGTGCGTGACGGTCATGCGCTCTCCTTCTGCGATCGTCCCGGACCACGCTAGCCATCGGGACCGGCCACGGCGATGGGGAGCACTCCCCGCCGACGGCACGTCGCCTACCCTGTGGCCATGTCGCGCACCCCGGACCCGGACGAGACCCTCGCCGCCTGGCGCGCGACGATCGCCGCAGGGGACGCGGTCGTCATCCGGCAGAGCCGCGCCCAGGCCGTCGGCTACCTCCTGCTCGTCGTCGGGCTCACCGCCGTCTGCGTCTGGGTCCTCCTCCGTGGCGACGGCTGGTGGCTGCGCACGGCGCTCATGTGGGCCGGGGTCCTCCTCTTCGGGGTCCTCGGCATCCCTGTCCTCGCGCGGCAGGTCGTCAGAGGCGAGCAGCCCGTCGTCCGGGTCACGGCCACGACGGTCAGCGTCGGGGACGAGACGCTGCCGCTGTCGCAGATCACCTGGGTGCGTCGGCACGACGGCACGTACGGCGAGGTGGCTGCCGACCGATCGGGTGGGGTGAGCGTCTTCCGCGGCGAGGAGCACGTCCTCGAGATCCCGCTGCCGCCGTCGGTTCCCACCGGGGCGGTCGAGCGCCTCCTGCTGCCGGACGAACAGCCGCGCGGGGGCTGACCGCTCCACGGCCGGCTTCACGACGAAGGGGGCGGTGCCGGGTCGACCGGCAC
>NZ_JBNFOF010000186.1:0-6056 GCF_057364645.1 Janibacter sp. CFPM2_SD2 | reverse complement strand
CGGGGTCGGGGCGCCGCCGCGCTGGAGCGCGTGCGCGAGGCCGGGCTGCGGTGCAGCTGGCCAGGCGCTTCCACAACGACGCGGTCAAGGAGGTCCAGCGGGTGCGGGCCAAGCGCGTCGTGCGACTCTTCCGCCTCGCCGGCTACGCCGCCCTGCCCCAGACCGTCGAGTTCGACGACGCCCTCCCGGGGGCGTGAGCCGAGCCTCCCTTCGGCCCGGCCACAGGGGCGAAGGGAGGTCAGGAGCACTCGTCGACGGCAGCCAACAGGTCGCCGGCGAGCGCGGCGGCCTCCGCGTCGGTGAGGTCGTGCACCGTGAGCCGCAGGTGCTGTGATGGCTCGTCGCCCTCCTCGAGGCGGAACCCGTCGCCCGTGCGCACGAGCCAGCCGCGCCGGGTCAGTCGCTCGGTGACCTCGCGGGCGGGAACCGGCAGAGGGACCCACAGGCTCATCCCGTCGCCCGCGACGGTGGGCAGACCCCGGTCGGTGAGCAGCCCGGCGAAGCTCGCGTTGCGCTCGGCGTAGTGCGCACCGGCCCGCTCGATGAGCGCCAGCGCCGCCTCGTCGGTCATCACCGCGTGGGTGATCCGCTGCAGCAGGTGACTCACCCACGTCGTGCCGGGGCTCAGGCGCAGCTCGAGCCGGGCTGCGGTCTCCGGGTCGCACGCGGTCACGGCGAGGCACATGTCGGGCCCGGCGAACTTCGACACCGACCGCACGAGGGCCCAGCGCTGGTGCTCGGGGCCCACGATCGAGTGGAAGGGCTGCCGGGACAGGTAGGAGTAGTAGTCGTCCTGCACGACGAGGACGTAGGGGTGGTCGGCGAGGACCTCGCGCAGCGCCGCGCTCGCTCGGCGGTGAGCGACGCCCCCGTCGGGTTCTGCGCCCGCGGGGTGCACACGACCGCCCGCGCGCCCTGCTCGAGCGCGTGCCGCAGCCCCGCCACGGTCATCCCCTCGTCGTCGACGGGGACCGGGACCGCCCGATAGCCGCCGAGCTGGGCCAGGTGGATGCTCGCGAGGAAGCACGGGTCCTCGAGGGCGACGGTGTCGTCGCGCAGGAGCGCCTGGGCGAGCAGCCGCTCGACCGCGTCGACGGCGCCGCTGGTCAGGGTCAGGCGCAGGTCGTCGGCCCCCACGGGCACGTCGGGCGCCATCCACTCCCGTGCCCAGGAGCGCAGGTCGGCGTCGATCGTCGGCTCGCCGTAGAGCACGTGGCGTCCGGCAGCGGCCGCCAGCGCCGGGCCGAGGTCTGGGATGAGGCTCGGGTCCGGGTTGCCGGTGCGACGTCACGCAGGGCACCCGCACCGGCGAAACCCTCCTGGGGCACCCGGCTGCGTCGGGCCACGCGGGTCCCCGCCCGTCCCTGGGAGATGACGACACCGGAGCGAGCGAGGTCGCGATAGGCCGCGACGGCGGTGTTGCGGTTGACGCCGAGCTGTTCGGCCAGCGCCCGGACCGGGGGCAGCGCCTCGCCGGGGGCGAGCTGCCCGCGCTCGACGAGGCCGCGCACGCTCTCGGCGATCTCGGCCGCGGTGCCGCCGGAGATCTGCGGCGTCTGGGTGCTCACGACAGCCGAGTCTAGGTGGCGTCGTCCCCGTCCGTGGACGGCGGATCGGCATTGTCCTGTGCCGTGCTAGTTTTTGGCCTAGATCAAACGACGTCGCAACCTGCGACCCGACGAGGAGCACGACATGAGCACCGAGACCCAGACCCAGACCGGGACCGCGCGCGTCAAGCGAGGCATGGCCGAGATGCTCAAGGGCGGCGTCATCATGGACGTCGTCACCCCCGAGCAGGCGAAGATCGCCGAGGACGCCGGAGCCGTCGCCGTCATGGCCCTCGAGCGCGTCCCCGCCGACATCCGCGCCCAGGGTGGCGTCTCGCGGATGAGCGACCCCGACATGATCGACGGCATCGTCAGCGCGGTCTCCATCCCCGTCATGGCCAAGGCCCGCATCGGCCACTTCGTCGAGGCGCAGGTCCTGCAGTCGCTGGGTGTCGACTACATCGACGAGTCCGAGGTGCTCACCCCGGCCGACTACGCCAACCACATCGACAAGTGGGCCTTCACCGTCCCCTTCGTCTGCGGCGCGACCAACCTCGGCGAGGCGCTGCGTCGCATCACCGAAGGTGCCGCGATGATCCGGTCGAAGGGGGAGGCCGGCACCGGTGACGTGTCCAACGCGACGACCCACATGCGCCAGATCCGCCAGGAGATCCGTCGTCTCCAGGGCCTGCCCGAGGACGAGCTCTACGTCGCCGCCAAGGAGCTGCAGGCCCCCTTCGAGCTCGTCAAGGAGGTCGCGACCGCCGGCAAGCTCCCGGTCGTCCTCTTCACCGCCGGTGGCATCGCCACCCCCGCCGATGCCGCGATGATGATGCAGCTCGGCGCCGAAGGGGTCTTCGTCGGCTCCGGCATCTTCAAGTCCGGCAACCCCGCCCAGCGGGCCGAGGCGATCGTCAAGGCGACGACCTTCCACGACGACCCCGACATGATCGCCAAGGTCTCCCGTGGCCTCGGCGAGGCGATGGTCGGCATCAACGTCGACGAGCCCGCGCGCTCGATCCAGTTCGCCGAGCGCGGCTGGTGACCGGGCCCCGGCTGGCCGGGGGCCGGTCAGCCGGGGTCAGCGGTCGGGGCCCGGTCAGCCGGGGTCAGCGGTCGGGGCCCACGTAGCGGCTCCACCCGACGAGCAGTGCGGTGCCGTTGATCTGCAGGCGCTTGCGATCGGCGCTCGACCGCAGGTCGAGCGGCCGGTTCAGCCGCCAGCTGTAGAGGCGGTAGCGCGTCTTGTCGTTGCCGCCGCTCGCGCCCGCGCGCACGCCGTAGTCGGCGAGGGTGCGACTCGACACGCTCGTCGTCGCGACGATCGGCGCTCCCTTGACGCCGTAGACCTCGACCTCACCGACGTCGTTGACCGTGGTGCCACTGACCTCGGTGCACGACCGGACGACGTTGCCCTGCAGCTGGACGAGCGAGGTGCTGCTGCTGAACTGGACGGTGCACCCGCTCTGCAGGATGTCCGTCGACCGTCGACCCGTCGATGTAGGGGCCATAGGTGTTGCTGGAGGGCGTCGAGCTCGCGTTGGGGCTGCCGGGCCGCGCGCTCGTCTTGGTCCAGGCGAGCCAGAGGTTGGCATAGGTCCCGGCCACCCGCTTGAGCTCGGGGGCGCGGCGCAGGTCGAGGCGCCGGTTGAGCCGCGAGTCGTAGACGGAGATGATCATCTCCGCCTGCGAGACCGACAGACCGGTCGAGAGCCCACGGGCGGTCAGCGTCTCGTCGGGGTCGGCCTGGACGTTGACGAAGGCGCCGCGCTGCTCGGGCGCGAAGGTGAGCACGATCTTGCCGGTGGTGCTGATCCGCACCGAGGTCGCCCCGATGCACCGGTGCGTGCCGTTGGCGTGGATCCACGGGCCGGTCGAGGCCACCCGGACGACGCACCCGCCGGGGACGGTCTGGGCCGTCGTCGCGGTCAGGTCACGGTGGCGCCCAACGCGTGAAGCCCGGGTCGAGGGCTTGCCGACGGCGCCTTCTTCGTCCAGCCGACCCACAGGTGGGTGCCCGCGACCCGGGCGCGGTCCGCGAAGCGGCGCAGGTCGACGCGGCCGGAGATCCGGTCGTCGTACATCCGGACGGTGAGGGTGTCGCGGCCCCCGGTGACCCCGGTGAAGATCCCGCGGTCGGCCAGGGCCGAGCCGGGCTGGGTCATGAGCCTGATCGCGGTCTGCGAGGCCTCGGGCGTCAGGGAGACCTCGACGTCGCCGAGGGCACTGCGCCGTACCGAGCGGACCCCGACGCAGGGCTTGTCCCGCGAGGCCACGACGCGGGGTGTGCAGGTGGTGCCGAACTCGATGCGGCACCCGCCGACCATGTAGCCCTCGGGCGGGGCTGAAGGCGCCGGCGGGGCGGCCGCGGCGGTCGGCAGCAGAGTGGTCATCGCGAGGGCCATGACCACGAGCAGGACGAGCAGGTGGCGTGGACGTACAGCTGACATGGAGATCTCCCCGATGCTGGGGCGCGGTCGCTTCCCCGACCGGGCCCGGATGACACCCGCTCCCCGCGGGCAGGAGGAACCTATACCCGACCTCGGACAACCCTGCGGCGGGGTTAGATTGCCGCCATGCAGAGCACCGACCCACTCATCGGGGTCCTCGCCGTCCAGGGCGATGTCAGGGAACACCGGGCCGCCCTCGAGGCGTCCGGGGCGAGGACGATCGCCGTCCGTCGACCCGAGGAGGTCACGCGCGTCGACGGCATCGTCCTGCCCGGCGGAGAGTCGACGACGATCGACAAGCTGACCCGCACCTTCGACCTGCGTGACCCCCTTCGCTCCCGGATCGCCGACGGTCTGCCGGTCTACGGCAGCTGCGCCGGGATGATCCTGCTCGCCGACCGCCTGCTCGACGGGCACCCGCAGCAGCAGACGCTCGGCGGGCTCGACATCACGGTGCGGCGCAACGCCTTCGGTCGCCAGGTCGACTCCTACGAGACCGATCTCGAGGTGGCCGACATCGCCGGCGGGCCGGTCCGCGCCGTCTTCATCCGGGCTCCCTGGGTGGAGCAGGCCGGCGACGGCGTCGAGGTGCTCGCCGGCGTGGAGGCGAAGGGGGAGACCCGTCCGGTCGTCGTGCGGCAGGGCCACCTGCTCGCCACGAGCTTCCACCCCGAGGTGACCGGGGACCACCGCGTCCACGCGCTCTTCGTCGAGATGGTGCGGCGCGCCGCGTAGGATCGACCCTCGGACCACCTGCCAGCCACAACGAGGAGACAACGTGTCCGGCCACTCCAAGTGGGCAACCACGAAGCACAAGAAGGCGGCGATCGACGCCAAGCGCGGCAAGCTCTTCGCCAAGTTGATCAAGAACATCGAGGTCGCGGCGCGCACCGGTGGCGGCGACCCCACCGGCAACCCCACGCTCTACGACGCGATCCAGAAGGCGAAGAAGAGCTCGGTCCCCAACGACAACATCGACCGCGCCGTCAAGCGCGGCTCGGGCGCCGAGGCCGGTGGCGCCGACTGGGAGAACATCACCTACGAGGGCTACGCCCCCGGCGGTGTCGCCATCCTCATCGAGTGCCTGACCGACAACAAGAACCGCGCCGCCACCGAGGTGCGCACGGCCCTGTCGCGCAACGGCGGCAACCTCGCCGACCCCAACTCGGTGGCCTACCTCTTCAACCGCAAGGGCGTCGTCATGGTGCCCAAGGCGGAGAAGAGCGAGGACGACCTGCTCGAGATCGTGCTCGAGGCCGGCGCCGAGGAGATCAACGACTTCGGCGACTCGTGGCAGATCGTGTCCGAGGCGACCGACTTCGTCGCCGTCCGCACGGCGCTCCAGGAGGCCGGGGTCGACTACGACTCGGCCGAGGCCTCCTTCCTGCCGAGCATGCAGGTGCCCCTCGACAAGGAGGGCGCCAAGAAGATGATCCGCGTCGTCGAGGCCCTCGAGGACAGCGACGACGTCCAGGACGTCTTCACCAACGGCGACATCTCCGACGAGGTCCTCGCCCAGCTCGAGGCCGACGAGTCCTGAGCCCGGCGTGTCGGCGGCGCCCGGTGCGCCGCCGACACGTAGTCTCGACCAGAACAGGTGTTCGAGTCGATCCGGGAGGCCGCAGGTGCGAGTGCTCGGCGTGGACCCCGGGCTGACCCGGTGCGGTCTCGGCGTCGTCGAAGGGGAGGCCCGTGCCCTGCGCATGGTGGCAGTCGGTGTCGTGCGCACCTCGGCGGACCGCTCCACCGGTGACCGACTGGCCTACGTCCAGGACGAGCTCGACGCCTGGCTCGACCGCTTCCAGCCCGACGCGATCGCGCTCGAGCGCGTCTACGCCGCCGACCACGTGCCGACCGTCATGACGACGGCACAGGTGAGCGGGCTGGTCCACCTCGCCGGGGCCCGCCGCGGGCTGCCGGTCACCCTGCACACGCCCACCGAGGTCAAGGCGGCCGTCTCCGGCTCCGGCCGGGCAGACAAGGCACAGATCACGACGATGGTCACCCGCATCCTCTCCCTGACCGAGGCCCCCCGGCCGCCGACGCGGCCGACGCCCGT
>NZ_JBNFOF010000185.1:0-6068 GCF_057364645.1 Janibacter sp. CFPM2_SD2 | reverse complement strand
TCCTGGGCCGACAGCTCGGCCATGCGCTCCCGCAGCGCCGCGACCGCGGAGCGCGAGTCGCCGACGAGGACCTCGGCGGCCTCGGCGACGGTGACCGCGTAGTCCTCGACGGGCACCTCGCCGGTGCACGGGGCGGAGCAGCGGCCCATGTCGGCGAGCGCGCACGCGGAGGTCGGCCGCCGCGGCGACAGCCGGGTGAGGCACTGGCGCAGGGGGACGGCGTCGTGGAGCGCGGCCATGGCCTCCTCGGCGGTGCCACGCGTGCCGAAGGGTCCGGCGAAGGCCAGGTCGTCGGGTCCCACCGAGCGCACGATCGACAGCCGGGGGAAGACCTCGTCGGTGAGCTTGAGCCACCAGGCGCGCTCGGGGTGGCGCGAGCGGCGGTTGTAGCGCGGCTTGTGCCGGGCGATCAGCCGCAGCTCGCGCACCTGGGCCTCGAGCGTCGTCGCGCAGACGATCGGGGTGATCTCGGTGGCCAGCCGCACCATCTCGCCCATGCGCCGGCGCTGCTCCGACGCGGTGAAGTAGCTGCGGGCGCGTGCGCGGATGTCGATCGAGGTACCGACGTAGAGCGGCTCGCCGCGCTCGTCCTTGAAGACGTAGACGCCCGGCGCCGACGGCAGCCCGTCGGCGAGGTGGCGCTTGCGCCGCAGCTCGTCGCTGACCCGTGAGGTGTAGGAGCTCAGCTCCTCGAGGGTGTGCACCCCGACGGAGCCGAGCCGCCCGATGAGCGCGTGGAGGACGTCGACGGTGGCGCGGGCGTCGTGCAGGGCCCGGTGGTCGGGGGTCGTCGTGGCGCCGAAGTACCTCGCGAGGGTCCCGAGCTTGTGGTTGGGCACCTCGTCGCGCGAGACGACCTGCCGGGCCAGCCGCACCGTGTCGAGCACGGTCGGTCCCGGCCAGCGCAGGTCGTGGGCGGCGCACGCGGCCTTGAGGAAGCCGATGTCGAAGCCGGCGTTGTGGGCGACGAGGACGGCGCCGCGGGCGAACTCGAGGAAGCTCGCGACGGCCTCGCCGGTGCGCGGGGCGTCGGCGACCATCGCGTCGGTGATGCCGGTCAGCGACTGGATGAAGGCGGGGATCGGCTCGCCGGGGTTGACGAAGGTCTGCAGCTCGCCGAGCTCCTCGCCGCCGCGCACCTTGACCGCGCCGATCTCGGTGATGCCGCAGTCGCGGGCCGACCCGCCGGTCGTCTCGAGGTCGACGACGACGAAGGTGACCTCGGCCAGCGGTGTGCCGAGATCACCGAGCCTGTCCTGGACGACCTCCATGACGACGACCGTAGGTCGCCCCACCGACAACGAGCGGGAGGCGCACGGTGTGACAGGGTGCCCTTATGCGGACCATGGACGATCTCGGGGACCCGGCCGACTTCTACCGCCACTTCGCCGAGCGCGAGGCGAAGGGGGAGTCCCGCACCTTCGAGGAGTGGGCCCGTGGCCTCGCGGCCGACCCCGAGGCGCTGGCACTCGTCGCGACGCTGCCGGTGCGCAAGCGCCAGCCCAACCTCGTCTTCGCGGCGGCCCGGTGGCACGGTGCACGCACCCCGTCCGGCTACGACGACCCCGGTGCGCTGCGCGAGGTGCTGCTCGGGCAGTGGCCGCAGGTGCGCGAGACGGTCCTCGCCCGCTCGACGCAGACCAACGAGGTCGGTCGGTGCGCGACGCTGCTGCCCGTGCTCGCCGGTCTCGAGGGGCCGCTGGCCCTCATCGAGGTCGGGGCGAGCGCCGGGCTGTGCCTGCACCCCGACCGCTGGTCCTACCGCTATGTCGACGACACCGGCGCGCAGGTCGCCCGCATCGACCCGGCGACCGGCCCCTCAGGCGTCGTCCTCGACTGCATCGTGCGCGGGGAGGCGCCGATCCCCCCTTCGGCACCGCAGGTGGTCTGGCGTGGCGGGCTCGACCTCAACCCGCTCGACCTCACCCAGCCGGACACCGCCCGGTGGCTCGAGACGCTCGTGTGGCCCGAGCACGAGGACCGCCGGGCCCGGCTGGCCGCGGCCTGCCGGGTGGTCGCCGACGCGCCCGTCGACATCACCCGCGGCGACCTGCTCGCCGACCTCGACGCGGTCGTCGACCGGGCGCGGTCCCAGGCACCCGACGCGACCCTCGTCCTCTTCCACTCGGCGGTCATCGCCTACCTCGACGACGCGGGCCGGAGGCAGTGGCAGCAGCTGGCCCACGACGTCGTCGCCGCGTCCGCGCCGACGGCGGCCGAGCCCACTGGGTGTCCAACGAGGGCGCCCGCGTCCTGCCCGACGTCACCGCGACCGCACGGTGCGAGGGAGTCGAGAGTGACTTCTGCCTCGGCCTCGACGCCTCGGCCGTCGGCTGGACCCACGGCCACGGCCGCCGCCTCACCTGGTGCTGACGCGAGCCGTCGCCCAGGCCACACGCAAGCGGACGATGGGGACGGGTTGGTCGCGAGCGGACGAAGGGAGGCGGGGCGGCGACGTCAAGCCGAAGTCCGGCACGACAACCGCCGGCCGCAGGACGACGAAGGGACTTCGGCAGTGTCGCCCCGTCTCCCTTCGGGAGCGGAAGCGCGCACGCGACAGGGGCAGCGGAGGCCGTGACGAAGGGCTGTCGGGGGTCGCTCCTAGCGTGGTCGGTGCCGGGAGGGACCCGGTGCGACGAGGAGGTGACGGACATGACCCGTCGACCCGGACTGCCCCTGACGATCGACTGCGGCACCTGCCCGGTCCAGCACGTCGGCTGCGCCGACTGCATCGTGACCGCGCTGGAGTCGCCGGCCACCCTCACGGACCCCGACCTGGCGCCCCAGCTGCCGCTCGACCGCCGCGAGCGCGAGGTCGTCTCGCGGCTCATCGCGGCGGGACTGGTCAGTGTCCAGGAGGCCAACGAGGCCCGCGCGGTCGCCGAGCCGATGGAGCACTACGACGACGTGCGCCGGTACGCGGGCTGAGCCCACGCACCGGCGCACGTCGATCGATCACCGGGGTGATCAGCTGCCGTAGAGCGCCTCCACGTCCTCCTCGAAGTCGCGCATGATGACATTGCGCTTGAGCTTCAGGGAGGGCGTCAGGGTGCCGTTGTCCTCGGTGAAGTCCTCGCTGAGGATGGAGAACTTGCGGATCGACTCGGCCTTGGAGACGGCCTTGTTGGCCTCGTCGACCGCGCCCTGGATCTCGGCGAGGACGGTCTCGTTGGTCCGGGCCTGCTCGATGGTCAGGGCGTCGAGGCCGTTGTTGGCCGCCCAGCCCGGGAGCATCTCCTCGTCGATGGTGACGAGCGCGGCGATGAAGGGCTTGCCGTCGCCGACGACGAGGCACTGGCTGATGAGCGGATGCGCGCGCAGGCGGTCCTCGAGGACACCGGGGGCGACGTTCTTGCCGCCCGCCGTCACGAGGATCTCCTTCTTGCGGCCGGTGATCTTGAGGTAGCCGTCCTCGTCGAGCTCGCCGAGGTCGCCGGTGCGGAACCAGCCGTCGACGATCGCGTCGGCCGTCGCCGCGTCGTTGCCGTGGTAGCCGCGCAGGACGTTGACGCCCTTGATGAGGACCTCGCCGTCGTCGGCGATGCGCAGCGAGACGCCGGGCAGCGCCGGGCCGACGGTGCCGATCTTGACCCGGTCGCAGGTTGACGGTCGCCGGCGCGGTCGTCTCGGTGAGGCCGTAGCCCTCGAGGATGGTCACGCCGATGCCCCGGAAGAAGTGGCCCAGACGGGTGCCGAGGGGGGCGCCGCCGGAGACGGCGTACTGCACCTTGTCGCCCATCTTGGCCCGCAGCGTGCTGTAGACGAGCTTGTCGAAGACGGCGTGCTGGAGCTTGATCTTCAGCGGCACCGACCCGGTGTCCTGACCCTCGGACCAGGCGATGGCGACGTCGGCCGCGCGGGCGAAGATCTTGCCCTTGCCGCCGGCCGTGGCCTGCTCGTTGGCCTTGTTGAAGATCTTCTCGAAGACCCGCGGCACCGCGAGGATGAAGGTCGGGCGGAAGGCCTGGAAGTCGTCGAGGATGTTGGCGATGTCGGCGCTGTGACCCATGCGGGCCTCCGCCGAGACCGCGAGGACCTCGATGAAGCGGGCGAAGACGTGCGCGAGCGGCAGGAAGAGCAGCGTCGACGCGTCGGAGCGGTGGAGGACGTCACCGAGCTTGGCCGCCGCGTTCTCGGCCAGGCCGAGGAAGTTGTCGTGGGTCAGCTCGCAGCCCTTGGGGCGGCCGGTCGTGCCCGAGGTGTAGATGATCGTGGCGAGCGAGCTGCGGCCCTGCGCGGCGATGCGCTCGTCGACCTGCTCCTCGGTGACCTCGGTGCCCGCGGCGACGATCGTGTCGAGGTCGCCGTTGTCGATGACCCACAGCTTCTCGATGCCGCCGGCGAGGTTGCCCGCGGCCTCCTGGGCGATGGCCTGGTGCTTCGCCGTCTCGACGACCGCGAATCGGGTGCCCGAGTCCTTGACGATCCACTCGACCTGCTCGGCCGAGCTCGTCTCGTAGATCGGGACCGGCACGCCGCCGGCGACCCACGTGGCGAAGTCGAGGACGGTCCACTCGTAGCGGGTGCGCGCCATGATGGCCAGCCGGTCGCCGGGCTGCAGGCCCTCGGCGATCAGGCCCTTGGCCAAGGAACGGACCTCGAGGTTGAACTGCGCCGCCGTGACGTCGCGCCAGGCGTCCTGCTCCTTGACGGTGAAGGCGACCGCTGCGGGTTGTTGTCCGCATTGCGCCCCGGCAGGTCCGCCAGGGAGTCGTCGGGGTTGCCCTCGATGAGTCGGGGCATCTGGCTGTCGTTCACGGGATCTCCTTCGTTCGCCGTCCGGTCCACCTGCTGGAGGCTGGGCTCGCGAGGAGCCTACCCGCGGGTTGGACGCTCCTCGGGGGGTCCTCTCGTGATGGTGGCCATACTCTTCCAGCGGGACCAGAGCTCCCGCCACCACTGCTCCCGAGCCACCCGAAGGACCTCCCGTGCCCCTGCTGCGCCCGGCCCCGCTCGTCGACATCGTCGACGAGACCTTCGTGCGCGCTGCCCCGGACGTGGTGCGTGCACGGCTCGAGGCCCCCGGTCTGCTCGACGGGCTGTGCCCCGGCGTGCGCCGGGAGGTCGTGCAGGACCGTGGGACGAAGGGGGTGCGCTGGCGGATCGAGGGTGAGGTCACCGGTCGCATGGAGGTCTGGCTCGAGGCCGCCCACGGCGGCACGATCGTCCACCACTTCGTCCACGGCGAGCACGGTCGGGGCTCGGCGCGATGGGCCCGGCGCTACCGGCGCCGGTGGAAGGGCGCGGTCCACGAGATCAAGGACCGCCTCGAGGGCCGCGCACGATAGTGTCGCCCGCATGGCCGACAGCACACGCTCCAGCACCGTCGTGGACGCCGCCCCCGGTGACGTCCTCGACATCATCGCCGACCTCGAGGCCTACCCCGAGTGGGCCAAGGAGATCACCCGGGTCGAGATCCTCACCGAGGACGGCGACGGCTGGCCCGACACCGCGTCCTTCACCCTCGATGCGGGCCCGATCAAGGACACCTACGTCCTCGACTACACGTGGGACGTCGACGAGGACGGCCAGGGAGTGGCCTCGTGGACGCTCGTCGAGGCGACGATGCTCAAGGTCATGGACGGCTCCTACACCCTCACCGCGCTCGAGGACGGCACGACCGAGGTCGTCTACGACCTGACCGTCGACGTCAAGGTCCCCATGCTCGGGATGCTCAAGCGCAAGGCCGAGAAGGTCATCATCGACACCGCGCTGCGTGACCTCAAGAAGCGCGCCGAGGCCTGAGAGGACCGTGCGCGCCCACCTCGTCGTCGGTGGCGGTGACCACGGTCCGGCCGTCGCCTCACGGGTGCTCGCCGCGCTGACCCCTCACCACGTGGTCGCGCGGCCGGCGCCCGACGACGGCCTGCCCGACCCCGTCGTCACCGCGCTCGAGGACCTGCTCGACCGGCTCCTCACGGCGCTGGACCTCCCTTCGCCCGTCGTCGCCGACCTCGTCTCGCGGATCCTGCCGCCGGAGCTGCCCGACCTGCTCCGCCTGGCGCGCCAGCTCCGACCGGGCCGGGCGCGACGGCCACGAGCTCGTCCTCGAGGTCGCGGTCGCAGGC
>NZ_JBNFOF010000184.1:0-6077 GCF_057364645.1 Janibacter sp. CFPM2_SD2 | reverse complement strand
CCCGTGCCCATCGCCAGGCCGAGGTCGGCCTGCGCGAGCGCGGGTGCGTCGTTGACGCCGTCGCCGACCATGGCGACCTTTCGCCCTTCGTCCTGCAGCTGCGCGACCTGGACTGCCTTGTCCTGCGGACGCACGCCGGCGAGGACGCGGTCGATGCCGAGCTCGGCGCCGACGGACTCGGCGACCGCCTGCGCGTCGCCGGTGATCATGACGACCTGGGCGCCGACGGCGTGCAGCGCGTCGACGGCTTCGCGGGACTCGGGGCGGATCTCGTCGGCGAGGCGCAGCGCCCCGATCACGTCGCCGTCGGCGAGGACGTGGAGGATGATCGAGCCCTCCTCCCGCCAGGCGTCGGCGACGGGCAACTCACCGAGAGAGTGCTGCTCGAGCAGGTAGGGGCCGCCGACCTCGACGGTCTCGCCGCCGACCTCGGCCCTGACCCCGACCGCCGGCGACGAGGTGAAGCCGCTCGCGGACGGTACCGTCAGCCCGCGGCGCTCGGCCGCGCCGACGATGGCCCGGGCGAGCGGGTGCTCGCTGTCGGCCTCGGCGGCCGCTGCCAGCGCGAGGACCTCCCCTTCGTCACGCCCATGGGCCTCGATGCCGGTGACCGTGGGCTCGCCGCGCGTCAGCGTGCCGGTCTTGTCGAAGAGCACCGTGTCGACCGTGCGCATCGACTCCAGCGCGAGGCGGTCCTTGACGAGCACGCCACCGCGGGCAGCGCGCTCGGTCGCGATCGAGACAACGAGCGGGATCGCCAGGCCGAGTGCGTGGGGGCAGGCGATGACGAGGACGGTGATCGTGCGCACGACCGCGTCGTCGGGCAGGCCGATGAGTGTCCAGACGAGTGCGGTGATGATCGCCGCGCCGAGGGCGAACCAGAAGAGCCAACCCGCCGCCGTGTCCGCGAGGCGCTGGGCCCGTGACGACGAGGACTGGGCGTCGGCGACGAGCTTCTGGATGCCCGCGAGCGTGGTCTCGTCGCCGGTCGCCGTCACCTCGACCCGCAGACCGGAGTCGGTGGCGACGGTGCCCGCGACGACGGTGTCGCCGACCTCGCGACGCACCGTGCGCGACTCGCCGGTGACCATCGACTCGTCGATGCTCGCCGACCCCTCGACGACCCGCCCGTCAGCGGGCACGGATGCGCCGGGCCGGACCACGACGACGTCACGCACCGCCAGGGACGAAGGGGGGACCGTCACGATCTCGTCGCCCTCCACGCGCTCGGCCTCGTCGGGCAGCAGCGCGGCGAGCGAGTCGAGGGCGGAGGTCGTCTGGGCCAGGGAGCGCATCTCGATCCAGTGGCCGAGCAGCATGATGACGACGAGCAGGGCGAGCTCCCACCAGAAGCTCAGCTCGTGGTGCAGCAGCCCGAGACTCGCGCCCCACGACGAGACGAAGGCGACGGTGATCGCCAGCGCGATGAGCAGCATCATCCCGGGCTTGCGGGAGCGGATCTCGTCGACGGCGCCGGTGAGGAAGGGGCGCCCGCCCCAGGCGTACATCACGGTGCCGATGGCCGGAGAGATCCAGGTCGTCCAGCCGTCGTGCGGCAGGTCGTAGCCGATGAGGTCGGCGAACATCGCGTCGAAGCAGACGACCGGCACGGCCAGCACGAGCATGATCCAGAAGAGCCGGCGGAACTGCGCGACGTGGTCGCCGTGGCCCGCGTGCCCCATGTGCCCAGAATGCTCGTGGGACTCGTGGCCGGGCTCCGCCTGCTCGTGGTGCTTCGTGTGGTCGGTGCTCATACTCAGTGAACCTATACCCTAGGCGGGTATGTTCCCGCCCGACGGTCGCCCACAGTCGGTCCATGAGAATCCGTTGAATCCACAGGGGTTCAGGGGGTTCCCATCAGCCTCTATCGAACGTATGATCGAAGCATGTCAGAGGCGACGCAGTGGGGGGATCTGGGGCTCGTGTCGGGCCTGCGGGACTCGGTGCGGGCCCTGACGATCGCCGCCCTCGAGGTGCCGGATCTGTGGCGGGCGCCGGACGGGGAGCTGGCTGACGGGTTGGCTGCGATCGGTCGGGCGCGGGCGGTGCTCGAGGCGGCTGAGGTGGCGTTGGTGCGTGAGGGCATCTCGCGGGGTGTGCCGCAGCGGGAGTCGTGGTCGGACGCCGACTGGGTCGGGGTGAGTGAGGGTCGGTCGGCGCCGCGGCCGGCGGTGCGTCATGTGGCGTCGGTGGTGCGGGTGGCCAGGGCGGGTCTGCGGGCCCAGTCCGCGCTCGTCGACCATGCCGCGACGGACGAAGGCGGCGACCCCCAGTCGCAGGTCGAGGACCCGCAAGCGGTTGGGGATGAGCAGCCTTGGGCCGACCGGTCATCGCCGGCTGGGCTCGCGGAGGTGGTCGACTGCCTCGGGGCCGGGGAGCTCCCGCTGGGCAAGGCCGATCAGCTCGTCCGGTTCCACGAGGGGGTGTGTCGGGTGGCCGACCCGGACCTGCTGGCGGCCGACCTGGGGATCTTGCTGGGGCAGGCCAAGGACGACGTGATCAGAACGGGTCCGCAGGGTCGAGTCAGCCAGAGGGTGGACGGGCTGACCGAGCGCGAGCTGGCGGCGGCGATCACCCAGACGACACGAATGCTGCGTCCGGCCAAGGACCTCGCGGCGGATGACGAGCGGGCGCGGTCGGCGCGGTCGTTGACGAGTCACACCGATGCCAGCGGGCTGACGCGCTACAAGCTGGTGCTCGACGCGGAGGGCGCGGCGATCATCGACTCGGCGGTGGCGGGCTTGTCGAAGCCGGTCAAGGGTCCGGACGGTGAGCGTGACCCGCGGTCACCGGCGCGGCGGCGGGCCGATGCCCTGGTGACGGTTGTGGGTCGGGGGGTGTCCAGCCCGGGCGAGGTGGGCACGAGCGACAAGGCGCAGGTGATGGTGACGATCTCGATGGCCTCGTTGCTGACGGTCACGGACGGGACCTGCGGTGTCTGTGGCTCTCCGGGGGTCGGCGGACGCGGTGTCGCAGGGCAGCTGGGTGCTGGTGGTGTGGCCGGTGGTGGTCACGCCGGCGGGGTCACGGCCTCGGGGGCGGTGCTGTCGCCGGCGAGCGTGCGCAAGCTGGCCTGCGAGGCGGGGGTCATCCCGGTGATGCTCGGTGGTGAGGGCGAGCCGCTGGAGCTGGGCCGGGCAACGCGGTTCTTCACACCGGGGCAGAAGCGGTTGTTGTGGTTGCGGGACGGTGGCTGCACCTTCCCGGGGTGCACGATGCCCGCGCACTGGACCGACGCGCACCACGTGCAGTACTGGTCGCTGGGTGGGCGCACGGACATCGGCAATGCGGCGCTGCTGTGCGAGCGGCACCACACCCGAGTGCACCAGCAGGAGCTGACCTGCACGATCCGCGACGACGGGGTGACCTGGCACCTGTAGCCACCCCGCCCCGCGCCCGACCCCGGTCCGGGTCGGGCGCCTCCGCACGCCCCGGACCCGAGTTGGGGGGGCAATGACGTCGCATTTCCTTCAGGTCGTGCGAAGTCGGGGCCGGAGCCTGCATTGCCCAATGGCAATGCAGAACTGGGGCGGGTGGAGGCTGCATTGCCCAACGGCAATGCAGAGTCATGACCCGGAGCGACCGGCTGCCCCCTTCGCCGTGCCCGACGGTGCGGTGCGGTCCTACGCCGCTGTGGACGCGCAACGGGCGTCCGGGCCGAGTGGCCCGGGCGCCCGTTGCAGGGCGTCCTGCGGAAGGACTCAGTCGGTGACGGTGAACTCGATCGTCTCGGAGCTCACCCGACCGGTGCGGTCGGTGCTCGTCACCTTCGCGGTGTGCTCACCGGCGGCCAGGTCGGCGGGCAGCTCGAGGCGCCACAGGTGCATGCCGCTCTCGGCGACGCTGCCGCCGTGGACCAGCTGCTCCTGCGCGGCGACCGGGTCGGACCACAGGGCGCCGACCTTCTTGGCCTCGCCCTGCATCGCCTGGGTGCGCTCGGCCCCCTTCGCCTCGCCGCCGTCGAGCTCGACGTCGACCTCGGTGCCGGTCGACCCGGCGAAGACATTGGCCGTCAGGTAGGTGCCGTCGGCGAGGTCCGCCGCCGAGACCTCGGTGGGCCGCTCGAAGGCCGCGGCCTTGCCGACCTTCGACCGGTTGGCGTCGAACCAGTCGCGGTAGCGCGGCGAGTTGACCCCGAGCGCGAGCTGGACGGCGTCGTCCTCACCGGTGACGGTGAAGCGGTCGGTCGTCGACTGCGGCCGCGACTCCAGCGTGAGCACGCCGGGGCGGGCGCCGTCGCGCTGCAGGGCCGTCGGGTAACCGTCCTCGGTCACCCGACCGGAGTACCAGTCACCCGAGATCGCACCGGCGGTGATGTGGTCGAAGGGCAGCTCGTCGACGCCCCATGTCTTCGTCCAACCCTCGGTCGAGTCGCCCTCGCGCATGAACTCGGTCGTGTGGCTGTGGCCGCCGAAGGCGACCGCGTCGCGGTCCCCGACGATCTCGTGGATCTCCTTGATCTCCTTGACCTGGTGGCGCGTCTGCGACTGGTCGTTGTAGTTGAGCAGCGGGATGTGCGCGGCGAGCACGACGGTCTTGTCCTTGGGCGTCGCGGCGATGTCCTGCCGCAGCCACTCGACCTGCTCCTCGCCCAGACCGCCGGTGTAGTCCTCGCCGTCGCGGTACTGCACGGAGTCGAGCGCCACGACGTGCAGGTTGCCCACGTCGTAGGAGTAGTAGTCGGCGCCGAACTGCGAGCGATAGGTGTCGAAGCGGTTGGCGCTGTCGGCGGCGTCGTAGTCGAGGTCGTGGTTGCCGGGCAGCAGGCGGGCGGGGCCGTTGATCATCGAGGTGAGCTCGCGCGTGCGCGGGTAGAGCGAGAGGTCGTCGCCGACGATGTCGCCGAGGAAGAGCGCTCCGCACGAGCCGTAGTCGTTGCGCGCGGCGAGGTCGGCGAAGGCGCCGTCACGGGCGTAGCCGACCTCCTCCTCGTCGTAGGTCTGGACGTCGCCGGCCATGATGCAGCTCTGCTCCGGCTTCTTCGTCGCGGCGGAGCGCGCGAGAGGGAAGTTCACGGCCTCGGGCGCCGCGCCGGTGGGCTCGATGCCGCCGTACTTCAGCTCCGGCGAGCCCTCGGGCAGGTGGACGTAGCTGAACTGCGCGATGTTGTCCTCGTCCACCGGCACCGCGTAGCCGGCCGGCTGGGTGACGAAGACATTGGTGTTGTCGTCGACGGCCACCTCGTAGCGGCCCTTGGCGTCGGTCCGCACGACGTCGCGGCCGTTGGAGACGGCGACGCCCTTGATGCCGCGCTCGCCGCGGTCCTGGGTGGAGTTCTTGTTGCGGTCGTCGAAGACGACGCCGTCGACGGTCCGCTTGCTCTCGTCGTGGCCGGGGATGACCTCGACCTGTCCCGTCCAGGTGGCGTCACCTCCCTTCGACCCGGACGAAGGGGGGACCGCTGCATTGGTCGTGGGGGCCGCGATGGCGGCGGTCAGGGTCAGCGCCAGCGCGCCGGTGGCGACGGAAGGGAGGATGCTGGGTGCCTTGAGGGAGATCACGGGCTTCCTTCGGTGTGGGGTGCAGCCGCGTGTCGCGGCCGGACCCGAGGCTGGCAACCGGCGGTGAACCGCCCGTGAGCCGCAGGACGAGCGGCGGCGGCCTGCGGCGTCACGGCCGGTGAACTCCCCGCAAGGAAATGGTCAGGACACGTGAAGGAGCGCGACATGGGCACGGACCTCTTCGCCGGGGTCGCGGTGAGCGACCTGCCGCGGGCGACCGACTGGTACGAGCGACTCCCCAGTGGGCCCGTCGGCGGCGCCTGCGACTGGCCGAGATCGCCGAGCGCACCGTCATCGTCGACCTGAGGTCGGGGACGACGACGCAGGAGCTGTGGCGCGGGGCCGAGCAGGTGCCGCACTTCATCGAGTCGAGCGATGTCGTCGGCTGTCTCGACCTCATCGCGGCGGGCCGGGGCGTGGGCATCACGGCGTCGGCCACCGCAGACCACCACCCCGCTCCGGGTGTCGTCTACCGCCCGGTGACCGACGGTCCGCGGATCCCGGTGCGGCTGGCCTGGTGGCGCGACGCGCGGCCGCGCGGCCTCGACGACTCGTCGACGCGGTGCCGCGCGCGGC
>NZ_JBNFOF010000183.1:0-6117 GCF_057364645.1 Janibacter sp. CFPM2_SD2 | reverse complement strand
CGCCGAGCCGAGCATCGAGGTGGCGCCGAGTCCGGCGCGTGGACGCGGCGGCTCACGCCCCGCCACGCCGAGCTGCTCCTCGTGCTCGTCGGCGCGGGCGACACGGGGCTGAACGCCGCGGCCCTCGCGACGAGGTCTTCGCCGACCCGAGCCCGGGTCGTCACGGTCCGCGCCGAGATGTCCCGGCTGCGGCGGGTACTCGGCGGGCTGCTGCTCGCGCGCCCCTACCGAGTCGCCCCGACCGTCGACCTCGAGGTCCGGTGGCCGGCGAGCGGGACGCAGTTGCTGCCCGGAGCCAGCGCCCCCGTCGTCATCCGTGCGCGGGGGGCTCTGGCGCGGGCGTAGGGTGACGCGGTGCGTCGCCTCCGGGGCCTGCTGGCCGACACCCGTCCCCTGCAGGTGCCGGCATACCGGCGACTCTTCACCGCCCAGATCGTCACGGTCATCGGTGCACAGCTGACCGTCGTCACGGTGCCCGCCCAGATCTACTCGATGACCGGCTCGAGCGCCTACGTCGGGCTGACCGGCATCTTCGGGCTCGTGCCGCTCGTCGTCTTCGGGCTCTACGGCGGGTCACTGGCCGACCACTTCGACCGGCGTCGGATCCTCACCGTGACGACGTGGGGCCTGATCATCACCTCGGCCCTGTTCTTCGTGCAGGCCGCGCTCGGCAACACCAATGTCTGGCTGCTGCTCGCAATCTTTTCCCTGCAGCAGGCCTTCTTCGCGGTCAACCAGCCGACCAGGTCGGCGGTCCTGCCACGCATCGTGCCGGCCGAGCTCCTCCCTTCGGCCAACACGCTCAACATGACGGTCTTCACCGGCGGTGCCATCGCCGGCCCGCTCGTCGGTGGCGCGCTCATCCCCGTGCTCGGCTTCTCCTGGCTCTACCTCGCCGACACGATCTGCCTCTTCGCGACCCTGTGGGCGGTCATCTCGCTGCCGCCGCTACCGGTCGAGGCCGTCGCCGGGTCGACCCCGGGGCTGCGGTCGGTGCTCGACGGATTCGTCTACCTCGCCGGGCACCCGGTGCTGCTCATGTCCTTCGTCGTCGACCTCATCGCGATGATCTTCGGCATGCCGCGAGCGCTCATCCCCGAGATGGCGCACCTCGACTTCGGCGGACCGGTCGACGGTGGGCTGGCCTTCGCGGTGCTCTTCGCCGCCATGCCCGCCGGCGCCTTCCTCGGCGGGGTGATGTCCGGGTGGGTCTCGCGGGTGGAGCGGCACGGCCTGGCCGTCGTCGTCGCGATCCTCGTGTGGGGTGGCGCGATCACCGGCTTCGGCACCGCGGTCGCCCTCGCCGACGGGTCGGCCGGCCTCTGGCTCGCCGTCGCCGTCGTCTTCTTCGCGGCCGGCGGTGCTGCCGACGTCGCCTCCGCGGCCTTCCGCTCGACGATGCTGCAGAGCTCGGCCACCGACGCGATGCGCGGACGCCTGCAGGGTGTCTTCATCGTCGTCGTCGCCGGCGGCCCTCGCGTTGCCGACGTGCTCCACGGGCTCGTCGCCGGGCAGATCGGCGCGGCCACGACGACCATCGTCGGCGGCCTGCTCGTCATCGTCCTGACGTTGCTCGCCTCGGCGCTCGTGCCGGCCTTCGTGAGATATCGGGTGCCGCGGGGCTGACGCCGGTGGTCTCGAGGCTCGCAAGCTCGCACCTCGACCAACGGGGCGGATCTCGGGGGGTCTCGAGGCTCGCAAGCTCGCACCTCGACCAGCGGGTGGGCCGCTCCTCGACCAGCGTCGGGGAGGAGCCTGACCAAAGGCTGACCGGACCTTCATGCACGGACCACGCTGCGGGGCAGGCGGGTTCACTCAAGTCGGCGGACGGGTTCACCCGACGACGACAGGCTGCGGGCCATGACCCTCAGCCGTCGCCACGTCCTCGCCGGTGGTCTCGCCGCCGGCACCGCCACGATCATCGCCACGCCCGCCTCCGCCAGCACCCTCACCGCTGCGGGACCGGTGCGGACCTCCCCCTTCGCCCTGGGTGTCGCCTCGGGTGACCCGACCCCGACCGGCGTCGTCTTGTGGACCCGGCTGGCGGTGACCCGCTCGCCCCCGACGGCAAGGGCGGCATGCCCGGCCGGGACATCACGGTGCAGTGGGAGGTCGCCGACAACGACCGGATGCACCGTCCCGTCGCCCGCGGCGCGGTCCCCGCTCGGGCCGCCGACGCGCACAGCGTGCACGTCGAGGTCGAGGGCCTGCGGTCCGGCCGCGAGTACTGGTACCGCTTCCGCGTCGACGGCCACCTCAGCCCTGTCGGCCGCACCCGAACCGCCCCGCGGCGCGACGAGATGCCGGCATCGCTCGCGATGTCCGCGGCCAGCTGCGCCAACTGGGAGGCGGGATTCTTCACCGCCTATCGCTACCTCGCCGACGACGTGCCGGACCTCGTGCTCCACCTCGGCGACTACCAGTACGAGGGCAAGGGCACGACCAGCCCGGCCGCGCCGCGGGTCCACGCGGGCGACGAGACCGTGACGCTCGAGGGCTACCGCCTGCGGCACGCGCAGTACAAGACCGACCCCGACCTGCAGACCGCCCACGCCATCGCCCCGTGGCTTGTCGTCTGGGACGACCACGAGGTCGACAACAACTGGGCCGGCGGCGTCCCCCAGGACACCAAGGCGCCGGAGTGGAACGACACCCCCGAGCGCTTCCTCGCCCGGCGGGCCAATGCCTTCCGCGCCTACTACGAGAACATGCCGCTGCGCCGCTCCTCGATCCCCCGCGGCTCCGACATGCAGATCTACCGGCGCCTCGGCTGGGGCCGGCTGGCGAGCTTCCACATGCTCGACACGCGGCAGTACCGCGACGACCAGGCGTGCGACGACGGCTGGGACACCAACTGCGAGGCGGCACTCGACCCGAGCCGCACGATCACCGGCGCCGCGCAGGAGCAGTGGCTGCGAGAGGGCCTCTCCCGCAGCGGTGCTCGCTGGGACTTCCTCGGCCAGCAGGTCTTCTTCGCGCAGCGCGACGGCAAGGTCGAGCAGGACCTGCTCCACACGAGCAACGACGCGTGGGACGGCTACGTCGGCTCGCGCGACCGCGTCACCCGCGCGTGGACGGACGCCGGCGTGCGCAACCCCGTCGTCCTCACCGGTGACGTCCACAAGCACTGGGCCGCCGACATCAGGACCGACTACGCCGACCCCGACTCCCCCGTCGTCGGCACCGAGCTCGTCGCCTCGTCGATCACCTCGGGCGGCAACGGCAATGCCACGTGGTCGGACCCGATCATGGCGTGGAACCCGCACCTGAAGTTCTCCGGCGACCAGCGCGGCTACGTGCGCACGACGGTGACGCCGGCGGGGATGCGCGCGGACTTCCGCTCGGTCGACCGGGTGACGACGCGCGGTGGTGCCGCCTACACGCAGGCGAGCTTCGAGGTCGCGGACGGGCAGCGAGGGCTGCAGCGCGTGGGGTGACCCGTGGGCGAAGGGAGGCCCCGCCGCAGGTCACGCGGCGGGGCCTCCCTTCGTGCGGGTGTAGCATCTACTACGTCATGTCGTACTCATCGACGTAGTAGAAGGAACCGGGATGGACGTCCTCGACCTCGCGCGGTGGCAGTTCGCGATCACCACCGTGTACCACTTCTTCTTCGTGCCGATCACGATCGGGCTCTCCGCGATCGTCGCCTGGTACCACTCGCGGTGGATCCGCACGCGGGACGAGTCCCATCTGCGGATGGCGAAGTTCCTCGGCAAGCTCTTCACGATCAACTTCGCCCTTGGCCTGGTCACCGGCATCGTCCAGGAGTTCCAGTTCGGCATGAACTGGAGCACCTACAGCCGCTTCGTCGGTGACATCTTCGGCGCGCCGCTGGCCCTCGAGGCGCTGCTCGCCTTCTTCCTCGAGTCGACCTTCCTCGGCCTGTGGATCTTCGGCTGGGGCCGCATCCCCGAGCGCCTGCACGCGGCCTGCATGTGGATCGTGCACGTCGGCACCCTGCTGTCGGCCTACTTCATCCTCGCGGCCAACTCCTTCATGCAGCACCCCGTCGGCTACCGGATCAACCCCGAGACCGGTCGCGCCGAGATGGCCGACTTCGTCGCGATCCTCACCAACGAGGTCCAGCTCGTCGCCTTCCCCCACGTGATCACCGCCTGCTACCTCGTCGGTGGTGCTCTGGTCCTGGCCGTCGGGCTGCACAAGCTGCGCCAGACCGTGACGAAGGGGGGACCCGACACCGATCGCAGGATGTACCGACACGCGGCCCGCCTCGGTGCGGTCGTCGTCCTCGTCTCCGGTCTGGGTGTGGCCATCAGCGGTGACCTCCAGGGCAAGGTGATGACCGAGGTCCAGCCGATGAAGATGGCTGCGGCAGAGGCCCTTTACGACACCCCGCCCGAGGGCCAGTGCGCTCCCTTCTCCGTGCTGACCGTCGCCGGCCTCGGCGGCGAGGACCCCACGCACGTCATCGAGATCCCCTGCCTGCTCTCCTTCCTCGGCACCGGGAGCTTCGACGGGGAGGTCCGCGGCATCGCCGACCTCGAGGCCGAGTACCGGGCGAGCTTCGGCGACGACGAGCTGACGCAGGCCGACACCTACGTCCCACCGATCGCCATGACCTACTGGAACTTCCGCCTGATGATGGCCACCGGGTTCTTCGCCATGGCCGTCGGGGCCTGGGTCCTGTGGGCCACGCGCAAGGACCGGGTGCCGATGCAGCGGTGGGTCTTCCCGATCATCGTGCTCACCCCCCTCGCCACCGTCCTCGGGCACAGCTTCGGCTGGATCTTCACCGAGGTCGGCCGCCAGCCGTGGGTCGTCTTCGGCGAGATGGCCACGCACACGGCCGTCTCCCCTTCGGTCGGCGCCTCCGACGTGTGGACGTCGATGATCGTCTTCACCCTGCTCTACGGAGGCCTGGCCGTCGTCGAGGTCCGACTCCTCCTCTCCTACATCCGCGCGGGCGCCGAGCCCTTCGAGCAGCCACGCCTCGTCGAGGACGACGAGCCGCTCGAGTTCGCCTACTGACCGGGAGCACTGACATGGATCTCATCACCATCTGGTTCGTCCTGCTGGCGGTCCTGTGGACCGGCTACCTCGTCACCGAGGGCTTCGACTTCGGTGTCGGCATGCTCCTGCCCGTGCTCGACAAGGGTGGGGAAGAGCGGGAGACGCGGCGGCGCACGATGCTCACGACCATCGGCCCCCACTGGGACGGCAACGAGGTGTGGCTGCTCACCGCGGGCGGCGCGACCTTCGCGGCCTTCCCGCACTGGTACGCGACGATGTTCTCCGGCATGTACCTCGCCCTGCTGCTCCTGCTCGTCACGCTCATCCTGCGCAACATGGGGCTGGAGTACCGGCACAAGCGGCACGACCGTGAGTGGGTGCGCCGCTGGGACCTGGCGATCGTCGCCGGCTCCTACATCGCCCCCTTCGTCGTCGGTGTGGCCCTGACCAACCTCGTCGCCGGCCTGCCGATGACCGAGCACACGATGGGCAGCACCGCCTACACGGAGTTCGACGGCACCCTGCTCAGCCTCTTCACGCCGGTCGCGATCCTCGGCGGGCTCACCGTCGTCGCCGCCTGCCTCACCCACGGCGCGCACTTCCTCGCGCTCAAGACCGACGGCCCGATCCGCCAGCAGGCGCGCTCGGTCGCCACCCGCGGTGGCCTCGTCACGGCGGTGCTCGCCGTCGCGCTCTTCGTCTGGCTCGGCGTGCAGCGCGGCACCCCCGTCTCGTGGGTCGTCTCCGGCGTCGCCGCGGTGGCCCTGCTCGCCGCGATCGCGGCCAATGCGAAGGGGAGGGAGGGCTGGGCCTTCGTCGGCACCTCCGTGACGATCGGCCTGACGGTCGTCAGCTACTTCGTCATGCTGGCGCCCAATGCCATCAACGGCCGCGGCGACAGCCCCGACCTCACCCTCGAGGCCGCCGCGAGCTCCCCGATGACTCTGGAGATCATGACCTGGGCGGCCGTGGTCTTCACCCCGATCATGATCGGCTACACGGTGTGGACCTACTGGGTCTTCCGGCGGCGGCTGCGGGTCGAGCACATGCCCGAGCACGAGCCGGCGGGGCGCGGGGGCGCACTGACGATGCGGCCCTTCGACCCACGCCTGCTGCGGGGCGGTCCCGGCGACCCGCCGGCCGGTC
>NZ_JBNFOF010000182.1:0-6189 GCF_057364645.1 Janibacter sp. CFPM2_SD2 | reverse complement strand
GCGCGGTGGCCGTCGGCGAGCAGGCGTCGCGCGACGACGGCCTCGAGGCCGATCCGGGCCACCGGCCGCGTGAAGGGCAGGACGAAGACGAGACCGACGACGTCGGAGACGAAGCCGGGCAGGGTGAGCAGCAGTCCCCCGACGAAGACGAGCGCGGCGTCCGCGATCTCGCGCGAGGGCATCTGACCGCTGCGCAGCGCCTCGCGCAGCGCCACCCACGTCCGACGCCCCTCGCGCCGGAGGAACCACACGCCGAGGGCCGACAGGAGCACGAAGGCGAGCAGGGTCCACCAGACGCCGACGAGCTGCACGACACCGACGACGGCGGCGATCTCGACGACCAGCCACAGGACGAGGGCCAGCGGGATCCACGCCACCCGACGGCGACGGCGGGGCGATGGGCCGGGCCCCGAGGGACCCGACCCGAAGATCACAACCGGTGCCACGTGGGCTCCCGGTCGACGAGCCGACGCAGCTGCTGGCGACGGTGGGCCACGCCCCAGCCGGTGATCCGGGCCATCGACTCACGCACGACGTCACCGTCCATCTTCGAGTCGCCGATCTCGCGCTCCACGAAGGTGATCGGCACCTCGACGACCCGCAGCCCGGCGCGCACCGTGCGCACCGTCAGGTCGGTCTGGAAGACGTAGCCAGCGCTCTCCACCTCGTCGAGACCGATGGTCCGCAGGGTCTCGGCGCGGTAGACGCGGTAGCCCGCGGTCGCGTCGTTGACCGGCATACCGAGGACGAGCTTGATGTACATGTTGCCGGCCATGGAGATCGCCTTGCGGTCCACCGGCCAGTTGACGATCTTGCCGCCGCGCACGTAGCGCGAGCCGATGACGAGGTCGGCGTCGGCCGCGACCTCGAGCATGCGGGGCAGGTGCTCGGGGCGGTGCGATCCGTCGGCGTCCATCTCGACGATCGCGTCGTAGCCCTGCTCGAGCGCCCACCGGAAGCCCTGCAGGTAGGCCGCGCCCAGGCCCTGCTTGCCCTCGCGGTGGATGACCGAGACCTGCGGGTCTGCGGCGGCCATCGCGTCGGCGACGTCACCGGTGCCGTCCGGGGAGTTGTCGTCGAGCACGACGACGTCGGCGGCCGGGACGGCGCGCCGCAGGCGGTCGACGATCAGGGGCAGGTTGTCGCGCTCGTTGTAGGTCGGGATGAGGACCGCGACCCGCTCGATCGGCGGTCGCTGGGCATGCTGCGTGTCAGGCACCGGTGGTGGCTTCCTCGGTCTGCTCGGTCGGGCTCTGGTCGCTCCGTGGCTCGTCACCGACACTACCCGTCGGTCGTCGGCGCAGGCGCCAGACCACCGCGAGCAGCAGGACGAGGGCACTGCCCCACTCGACCCAGGGGCCGAGGCGGTCGGAGAGCGTCAGCCCGCTGCGCAGGACGACGTCGTCGACGGGCTGGGCGGCGGTGAAGAGCTCGGTAACCGGCGTGGTGCTCCCGTCGGGGTTGACGAAGCCGGAGACCCCGACGGTCGAGACGTGGGCGACGCTCCGGCCGTGCTCGATCGCCCGGATGCGCGAGATCGCGTACTGCTGCGTCGACTCCGCGGTGTAGCCGAAGGTCGCGTTGTTGGTCTGGACGACGAGGAGGCTGGGATCTCCCTTCGCCTCCGCGTCCTTGACCGCCGACCGCATGAGGCCGTCGTAGGCCACCTCGAAGCAGATCGTCGGCACGGCGGAGAAGTCACCCTCGCGGCCGGGGACGGTGAAGGCGGCATTGCGGTCCCCCTTCGCGAAGCCGACGCGCACGAGGTCGACCTTGCTGCTGAAGAGGCGGTAGAAGTCGCGGTGCGGCACGTACTCGGCGAAGGGGACGGGGTGCTGCTTGACGTAGCGCTCCGGCTCCCCTCCCCCGGGCCGGTAGTAGAGCGAGGCATTGGACACCGCCGGGGAGGGCTCGTCGAGAATCGCCCCGACGATGATCGGCACGTCGACCGCCGTGAGCGCGCGCTGCACCTGCTCCGCGGCGTCGGCATTGCGCAGCGGGTCGATGTCGGAGGAGTTCTCCGGCCAGATGACGAGGTCGAGGTCGTCGTGACGCTCCGCGAGGGCCTCGGTGCCGGCCACGTGGTTGTCGAGCACCTTGCGTCGCTCGTCGTTGAAATCCAGTCCCGCCCGTGGGACGTTGCCCTGCACGAGGCCGACGCGTGCCGTGGCCTCACCACCGGTCGGCACCGTCACGACGAAGGCGCCGGCCACGGCGGCGACGGCCAGCCCCAGGGCCACCCACGGCGGGCGGCGGGTGACGACGACGAGGATCAGCGGGACCGCCACGAGAGCCACGGCGAGCGTGATGAGGGGCGCTCCACCGATCGCTGCCCATCGGGCGAAGGGGGTGTCCGCCTGGCTGAAGGCGATGCGGGCCCACGGGAAGCCGCCGTAGGGCAGCGTGCCGCGCACCCACTCCTGCAGTACCCACAGCACGGGGACGAGCAGGGCGGCCGGCAGGAGGCGTCCTCGCCGCACCAACGGGCGCTGCACGGCGGCGAGGACGGCACCCATGCCGGCGACGTAGAGCGACTCGGTGACGGCGAGGGCCATCCAGGGGAAGGTGCCGACGAAGATGCCCGACCAGCTGAGCGTGGGGACGAAGCAGCCCAGCCCCGCGACGAGGCCGAGCAGGGCACCGGCGCGGGGGCTGACATCCCACATGGCGACCCCGACGAGGCCGACGCCGACGATCGCGAGGAGCGCGAGGTCGTGGTCGGGGAAGGACAGCCACAGGCACAGCCCACCGACGAGGGCGAGGAGGAGCCGCAGGGGCAGGCGGGTCGTCACTCCCACGGCGTCGACAGGACGATGGTCGTGCGCGTCGACACGCCGCCCTTGTTGCGGACCGTCGCGAGGAGCTCCTCGAGGTCCTGCGGGGTGCCCACGCGCACCCGGAGCATGTAGTTGGCGTCCCCGGCGACGGAGTAGCACGCGTCGATCTGCGGGATGTCGCGCAGCCGGTCGGGGATGTCGTCGGGCTCGCGGGGATCGAGCGGGGTCACCGAGATGAAGGCCGTCAAGGGCGTGCCGACGGCGGCCGGGTCGACCACCGCGGAGTAGCCGGTGATCACTCCCCGCTCCTCGAGCCGCCGCACCCGCTGGTGCACGGCGGAGGTGGACAGGCCGATGGCCTTGCCCAGGTCGGTGTAGCTCGTGCGCCCGTCCTGGCGCAGGAGCTCGATGATGCGTCGATCCGCCGCTTCCATGCATGAACAATAAGCGAGACCCGTAGGGTCGGAGCATGTCCGACTCGGCGCGCTCCCGCCTGCTCCTGCTCGACTCCGCCTCGCTGTACTTCCGCGCCTTCTACGGCGTGCCCGCTCGCGCCGACGCGCCCTCGGGCATCCCGACCAATGCGGTGGCCGGCTTCCTCGACATGATCGCCACCCTCGTCACCCGCTACCGCCCGACCCACGTCGTCGCCTGCTGGGACGACGACTGGCGCCCGCAGTGGCGCGTCGACGCGATCCCGACCTACAAGGCGCACCGGGTCGCCGATGACCCGGGCGAGGGCGAGGAGGTCCCCGACGAGCTCTCCCCGCAGGTCCCCGTCATCGCCGAGGCGCTCGCGGCCATCGGGATCGCCCGCATCGGCGCGGCCGGCTACGAGGCCGACGACGTCATCGGCACCCTGGCGATGGCCCACCGCGGTCAGATGCCGGTGGACGTCGTCACGGGTGACCGCGACCTCTTCCAGCTCGTCGACGACGCCTCCGCGACCCGGGTCGTCTACACCGCACGCGGCGGAGTGCGCGACCCCGACCTCGTCACCCAGGCATTCCTCGAGGACAAGTACGGCGTCGCCTCAGGTGACGCCTACGCCGACATGGCGGCGCTTCGCGGCGACACGAGCGACGGGCTGCCGGGGGTCAAGGGCATCGGCGACAAGACCGCTGCGACGCTCATCCGCGACTACGGCTCGCTGGCCGGCGTGCGCGAGGCCGTCGCCTCCGGCGACCCCGGGATCAAGGGAGCGCGCCGGGCCAACCTCGAGGCGGCGAGCGACTACCTCGACGTGGCTCCGCTCGTCGTGCGGGTCGCCCACGACGTGCCGATCCCCGACGTCGACCTGCGCCTGCCCGGCGACATCGCCGACCCGGCCGCGATGAGCCGGCTGGCCGTCGACCACGCGCTCACCTCCCCCTTCGACCGGGTGGCGACCGCCCTGCGCGGCTGAGCGCACCCATCCGGGGGCGAAGGGGAGGTCAGTCCAGGCGGTCGGCGGCGACGACCCCGCGCATGACCTTGTCGACGGCGGTGCGGGCCACGCCACGCAGGTGCGGCTCGGGCGCGGCGTCCGCGACCTGGTCGAGCAGGTCGACGACCTGCTTGCACCGGCGCACGAAGTCCCCCGCCGTCAGGTCCGAGCCGGAGAGCACCTCGTCGAGCCGGCGCCCGCTCGCCCACCGGTGCACGGCCCACGCGAGCCCTCCGTCGGGCTCGCCGGTCGGAGGCAGGGCATTGGCCTGCTCGAGGTCCTCGAGCTCGCTCCAGCGGCGCACCATGTCCTGCCACGCGTCCGAGACGTTGTCCGTCGGCATCCGCGGGAAGGGGTCGTCGTCGTGCCGGGGCTCGTGGATGAGCATCGAGACGACGGCGGCCAGCTCGGCCGGGTCGAGCCGCTTCCACGCTCCCCCGCGCAGGCACTCGGCCGCAAGCAGGTCCTTCTCGGTGTAGAGCCGGCGCAGCCGGCCGCCCAGGTCGGTGACGGTCTCGCCGTCCTCGCCGAGATATCCCATCTGGCTCAAGACCACGCAGATCCGCTCGAAGGTCTGCGCCACGGAGTTGGTGCGGTGCTCGACCTTGCGCTGCAGGGCCGAGGTCTCGCGCTTGAGCTTCCACCAGCGGGCAGCCCACCGGGCGTGGTCCTCGCGCTCCGGGCACTGGTGGCAGGGGTGCGACTTCAGCTCGCGGCGCAGCTGCTCGAGGCGCTCGTCCTCCCCCTTCGCACTCTGGACCGCGTGGCTCTGCACGCTCGGCGCGTCCTCGTGCGGTGCCTTGGCCCGCAGGGTCGCGGCGAGGTCGGAGCGCTGCTTGACCGACTTGGGGTTGAAGCCGCGGGGCACCGCCAGCCGGCCGAAGGGGGTGACCGGCCCGTCGAGGTCCGCTGCGGTGAGGCGGCGGATCTGCTTGTGCTCGGTGAGCACGGTCGGCGCGGACAGCTCGCCCTTGTAGGAGCGCGGCGGCGCGACGACGATCGCGATGCCCGAGCGACGGCCGCCGATGCGGATGATGTCGCCGACGGACAGGGCCTCGAGGGAGACGGCGATCTCGGCGCGCCGGTTGGCATTGCGCTTGCGCGAGCTCTCCTTCTCGACGTCGGAGATGCGCCGTCGCAGCGCGGCGTACTCGCGGAAGTCGCCCAGGTGGCAGTGCATGGCCTCGGCATAGGCGTCGAGCGACTCCTGCTGCTCGCGCACCTTCGACGCCAGCCCGACGACCGCCCGGTCGGCCTGGAACTGGGCGAAGGAGGTCTCGAGCACCTCACGGGCTGTCTGGCGGCCCACCTGGGCGACGAGGTTGACGGCCATGTTGTAGGTCGGCCGGAAGCTGGAGCGAAGGGGGTAGGTCCGGGTCGACGCGAGACCGGCGACCGACATCGGGTCGAGCCCACGGGACCACACGACGAGGGCGTGACCCTCGACGTCGATGCCCCTGCGCCCCGCACGGCCGGTCAGCTGCGTGTACTCGGCGGGGGTGATCTCGACGTGCGACTCGCCGTTGAACTTCACGAGCTTCTCCAGCACCACGGTGCGCGCCGGCATGTTGATGCCCAGGGCGAGGGTCTCGGTGGCGAAGACGGCTCGGATGCGACCCGCGGTGAAGAGCTCTTCGACGATCTCGCGGAAGAGCGGCAGCATCCCGGCGTGGTGGGCGGCGAAGCCGCGCGAGATGCCCTCGACGAACTGGTGGTAGCCGAGCACGTCGAGGTCCTCGCCCTCCAGGACGGAGGCGCGCTCCTCGACGGTGCGACGGTTGAGCTCGCCCTCGCGCTCGGAGACCAGGCGCAGGTCGTTGGCCAGGAGCTGACCGACCGCGCCCTCGCACCCGGCCCGGCTGAAGATGAAGGTGATAGCGGGCAGCAGGCCGTCGCGGTCGAGCTCGCGGATGACCTCGGTCCGGGAGGCGGCACCGCCGAAGCGGCCACCTCCCCCACCGCGCGGCCCCTGGCCGCCGCGCCGCC
>NZ_JBNFOF010000181.1:0-6250 GCF_057364645.1 Janibacter sp. CFPM2_SD2 | reverse complement strand
CGCGCCCGGAGGTCGTCGGTGGGGGAGGAGGCCGCGACGATCGCGGCGGCGCGCCGACCGACGTCGTGCTCAACGGCATCACCGGCGCCATCGGGCTGCGGCCCACGCTCGCGGCACTGCGCTCCGGGGCCCGGCTGGCCCTGGCCAACAAGGAGTCGCTGATCATCGGCGGCCCGATCGTCAAGGACGTCGCCGCCCCCGAGCAGATCGTGCCCGTCGACTCCGAGCACTCCGCGATCGCCCAGGCGCTGCGCTCCGGTCGCGCCGACGAGGTGCGCAAGCTCGTCGTCACCGCGAGCGGCGGGCCCTTCCGCGGGATGGACCGCGCGGCGCTGCGCGAGGTGACGCCGGAGGCGGCGCTCAAGCACCCGAACTTCGCGATGGGGCGGGTCATCACGACCAACAGCGCGACGCTCGTCAACAAGGGGCTCGAGCTCATCGAGGCGCACCTGCTCTTCGACGTGCCGATGGACCGCATCGAGGCCGTCGTCCACCCGCAGCAGATCATCCACTCGATGGTCGAGTTCCACGACGGTGCGGTCATCGCCCAGCTCGGGCTGCCGACGATGCTCGCGCCGATCGCGCTCGGCCTGTCGTGGCCGGAGCGGCTCACCGACGTCGAGACCCCGGTCGACTGGACGCAGGCGCAGGACTGGCGCTTCGAGCCGCTCGACGACGAGGCCTTCCCCGCCGTGCGGCTCGCCCAGCAGGTCGGTGCCGCCGGTGGCACCCACCCGGCCGTCTACAACGCGGCCAACGAGGTCGGGGTCGACGCCTTCCACGACGGCGAGTGCCGCTTCACCGACATCGTCGACACGATCGAGCGGGTGCTGCAGCGGCACGACGACGCGCGCTTCGACGCGCACACCGTCGAGGGCGTGCTCGCGGCGGACGCCTGGGCGCGGGACGAGGCCCGGTCGGTCCTCAGGACCGCGTGAGACGATCAGACCATGCTGCTCTACGTGCTGGGGGTCCTGCTTGCCGTCGTGGGCATCGCCCTGTCGATCGCCCTGCACGAGATCGGCCACCTCGTCCCGGCGAAGAAGTTCGGCCTGCGGGTGCCGCAGTACATGGTCGGCTTCGGCCCGACGGTCTGGTCGCGTCGCCGCGGTGAGACCGAGTACGGCATCAAGGCGATCCCGCTGGGTGGTTACATCCGGATGATCGGGATGTTCCCGCCCGCCCGGGACGGGCGGGTGCGCACGACGAGCACCGGTCGGATGAGCCAGCTCGTCGACGAGGCCCGGCAGCAGAGCTTCGAGGAGGTCCGCCCCGAGGACGAGGGCCGGATGTTCTACCAGTGCCGATCTGGAAGCGGGTCGTCATCATGATGGGCGGCCCGGTGATGAACCTGCTCATCGCGCTCGTCGTCCTCGGCGGCATCTGGACGATGAGCGGCATCGCCGTGACGACGACGACCGTGGCGTCGGTCAACGAGTGCGTCGACATCAAGCAGATGGGGCAGCAGGCGGCCGACGAGTGCACCTCCGACATGCCCGTCGCGCCGGCCAACGAGGCCGGGCTCAAGCCGGGTGACCGGATCACCGAGATCAACGGCCGGCCCGTCTCGACGTGGGCCGACGTCCGCGGCGCGATCCGGGCCAACCTGGACAAGCCGCTGACGATGACGGTCGAGCGTGACGGGGCGGCCAAGGAGCTCGAGGCCGACCCGATCGTCCTCGACATGCCCGTCTACGACGACAACGGCGCACCGCAGACCGATGCCTCGGGCACGGTGCGCACCGAGCGCGCCGGCTTCCTCGGCGCGAGCCCGACCCAGGAGATGCAGAAGCAGTCGATCACCGCCGTGCCCGGGCTCTTCGGGGACCAGCTCGGCGACACCTACGGGCTGCTCGTGCGCATCCCGCAGAAGCTCGTCGGCGTCGCGCAGGCGGCCTTCGGCAGCAGCGAGCGCGACCCCAACGGCCCGATGTCGGTCGTCGGGGTCGGACGGGTCGCCGGCGAGGTGGCCAGCTCCGACGCCTTCGGCGACACGAAGGACAAGGCGATCCTCCTGCTCAGCCTCCTCGGCGGGCTCAACCTCGTGCTCTTCGCCTTCAACACCGTGCCGCTGCTGCCGCTCGACGGCGGCCACGTCGCCGGCGCGCTGTGGGAGGCGGTCAAGAAGGGCTGGGCCAGGCTGCGCGGTCTGCCCGACCCCGGACCCGTCGACGTCGCCAAGGCGCTGCCGCTGGCCTATGTCGTCGCCATCGCCTTCCTCGGCATGACCCTGCTGCTCGTCTACGCCGACATCGTCAAGCCGGTGAAGCTGACCTGACGCGCCAGTGGCGGGACCCGGAGGGGGCCTGGGTCAGCCTGTCGGCGTTGATGCCACCTGGTCCCCCTTCTTCGGGCAACCGGGTGGCGCCAACGCTGACAGGTGACAGCGACGCTGCCGAGCCCTGCGCGCATCGTCCGAGTTCTCCGGCCCAGTGCGTGGTGTCGAGGCGTCAGCCGTGGACAGACTTCGCGCCGCCACCGGTGGCTGAGGTGCGACGAGCGCAGCGAGGAGCCTCGAAGCCGAGGCCACAGCGGACATCCAGCGTCGAGGTCGCATAATGGAGGCATGAGCGTCTCCCTCGGTATGCCCAAGGCCCCGGCCCCCGTGCTCGCCCCCCGTCGCAAGACCCGGCAGATCAAGGTGGGGTCGGTCGGCGTCGGCAGCGAGTCGCCGATCTCGGTGCAGTCGATGACGACGACGCTGACCTCCGACGTCAACACCACGCTGCAGCAGATCGCCGAGCTCACCGCCGCCGGCTGCGACATCGTGCGCGTGGCCTGCCCGAGCCAGGACGACGCCGACGCTCTCGCCGAGATCGCCCAGCACAGCCAGATCCCGGTCATCGCCGACATCCACTTCCAGCCGAAGTACGTCTTCCAGGCGATCGAGGCCGGCTGCGCCGCGGTGCGCGTCAACCCCGGCAACATCCGCAAGTTCGACGACCAGGTCAAGGAGATCGCCAAGGCGGCCAAGGACCACGGCACCTCGATCCGCATCGGCGTCAACGCCGGCAGCCTCGACAAGCGACTGCTCGAGAAGTACGGCAAGGCCACCCCCGAGGCCCTCGTCGAGTCGGCCGTGTGGGAGGCCAGCCTCTTCGAGGAGCACGACTTCCACGACTTCAAGATCTCGGTCAAGCACAACGACCCCGTGACCATGGTCCGGGCCTACGAGCTGCTCGCCGAGGCCGGCGACTGGCCGCTGCACCTCGGCGTCACCGAGGCCGGCCCCGCCTTCCAGGGCACGATCAAGTCGGCGACCGCCTTCGGTGCGCTGCTGTCGAAGGGGATCGGCGACACCATCCGCGTCTCCCTCTCGGCCCCGCCGGTCGAGGAGATCAAGGTCGGCCAGCAGATCCTGCAGTCGCTCGGGCTGCGCCCGCGCAAGCTCGAGATCGTCTCGTGCCCGAGCTGCGGCCGCGCGCAGGTCGACGTCTACAAGCTCGCCGACGAGGTCACGGCCGGGCTCGAGGGCATGACCGTCCCCCTTCGCGTCGCCGTCATGGGCTGCGTCGTCAACGGCCCCGGTGAGGCCCGCGAGGCCGACTTGGGCGTCGCCTCGGGCAACGGCAAGGGTCAGATCTTCGTCAAGGGCGAGGTCATCAAGACCGTCCCCGAGAGCCAGATCGTCGAGACGCTCATCGAGGAGGCCATGCGCATCGCCGAGGAGATGGGCGAGCCGATCGACGGCGAGGAGTCCGGCGCCACCGTCACGGTGGGCTGAGCCCTAGGCTGACGGGGTGCTGCGGACCCGCAACCCCACCCGTCTGCTCGGGGTCGACGACGTCGACGCCGCGCTGGACCTGTGTGCGCAGGACCCCGCGGCCAATGTCTTCGTCGCCAGCCGGATCCTCGACGGGGGACTGGGCGCCGGGTCGACGGCCGCCTACGGGTGGTTCGACGACGGACGGCTCGAGTCCTTCGTGTGGACGGTGGCCAATGTCGTGCCGGTCGGCACCTCCGCGGCGAGCTGGGGGCCGCTCGCGGCCCAGGTGCGCAAGGTCCGTCGACGGTGCGCGTCCTTCCTCGGTCCCCGCGACCAGGTGGCCGGGCTGTGGGGGCACACGCGGCTCGACTTCCCGCAGCCGCGGGCGGTGCGCGCGGCGCAGCCGCTCATGGGCACGCGCACGCCCCCTTCGCAGCTTGGCATCACGCTCGACCCGAGGGTGCGGCCGGCGACCGTCGACGAGGTCGACATCGTGCTGCCGGCCGCCGAGCACATGTTCACCCAGGAGATCGGCTACCGGCCCTACACCGGCAACCCGGCCTTCTACCGCGACTCGATCTGGCGGCTCATCCGCGGCGGGCGCACCTATGTCGTCGTCGAGAACGGCCGGGTGATCTTCAAGGCCGATGTCGGGTCGATCGGTCTGGGCACCATGCAGATCCAGGGCGTCTGGGTCACCCCGGAGCTGCGCGGGCAGGGCCTCGCGGCCGGCCTCATGGCCGCGGCCCTCGAGCAGGCGATGAGCGACCACGCCCCCTTCGCCACGCTCTACGTCAACGACTTCAACGCGCCGGCGCTGGCGACCTATCGCCGCATCGGCATGGAGCGTCTCGGCACCTTCTCGACGATCCTCTTCTGAGACCTCCGCCCGCGGTCAGAGGGTGAAGACGATCTTGCCGACCTGCTCGCCGTCGATCATCTGCGCGAAGCCGTCGCGCGCCTGCTCGATCGGCATCGTCGCGTGCACGAGCGGTCGGGTGCCGGTCGACCGGAGCATCTGGACGAGCTGGCCGAGCTCGTCGCGGGTGCCCATCGTCGAGCCGATGACGCTCAGCTGGAGGAAGAAGGTGTGGGTGAGCATCGCGTCGTCGACCTGCGGTCCGCTCGTCGTGCCGGCGATGACGATCCGACCACCGGGGCGAAGGGAGCGGATCGAGTGCTGCCAGGTCGCGCGGCCGACGGTCTCCATGACGGCGTCGACCTTGACCGGCAGACGCTCGCCGGACTCGACGACCTCGTGCGCCCCCATCTCCAGCGGGCCCGGCCGCTTGTCGGCGCTGCGCGAGGTCGCGTAGACCCGCAGGCCGGCCGCCCGGGCGAGGGTGATCAGGGCTGTCGAGACACCGCCCCCGACGCCCTGGACGAGGACGGACTCGCCGGGCCGCAGGCCGCCGCGGACGAAGAGCATGCGATAGGCGGTGAGCCACGCCGTCGGCAGGCACGCCGCCTCGACCAGGCTCAGCCCGTCGGGCTTGGGCACGAGGTTGCGGCGCGGCACGACGACGGTGTCGGCGAAGGTGCCCTGGTAGCGCTCGGACAGCAGCGAGCGGCGCGGGTCGGTCGTCTCGTCGGCGCCCGTGAACCCCGGGTCGTTGATGACCGCGTGGACGACGACCTCGTTGCCCTCCTCGTCGATGCCCGCGGCGTCGCAGCCGAGGATCATCGGCAGGGCGTCCGACGTCAGGCCCTGACCCCGCAGCGACCACACGTCGTGGTGGTTGAGGGCTGCGGCCTTGACGGTGACCCGCGCCCACCCCTCCGGCGCCTGCGGCTCGGGCCGCTCGCCGACGACCAGTCCGGCCAGCGGGTCCTCACGGTTGATGCTCTCGGCGTACACGGCGCGCACGGTGCGCTCCCTTCGATCGGGGACGATGCGCCCTACTCTGCCACCGGGCACTAGCGTGGGCATTACCGACTGTTCCCGAACAAGGAGCTGCGCATGGGCACCATCTCCGACAACGTCATCGCGACCCTGAAGGCCAACGGGGTCACCCGCGCCTACGGCGTGCCGGGGGACTCGCTCAACGGATTCACCGAGGCCATGCGGCGTGACGGCGGGATCGCCTGGCGGCTGGTGCGGCACGAGGAGTCGGCCGCCTTCGCCGCGGCCGCCGACGCCGAGCTGACCGGCGAGCTCGCGGTCGTCCTCGGCTCGTGCGGCCCCGGCAACCTGCACCTCATCAACGGTCTCTTCGACGCCCAGCGCAGCCGGGTGCCCGTCCTGGCCATCGCCGCGCAGATCCCCAGTGCCGAGATCGGCAGCGGCTACTTCCAGGAGACGCACCCGCAGGAGATCTTCCGCGAGTGCAGCGTGTGGGCCGAGATGGTCACCGATGCCTCGCAGATGCCGCGCATGCTCGAGACGGCCATGCGCGCGGCGATCCAGGAGCGCGGTGTCGCCGTGCTCGTCGTGCCCGGGGACGTCGCCCAGACCGAGGCCACCGATGAGCGGGTCACCGTCGTCGAGCGGGCCCGCGCCCCGGGTCGTGCCCGCCGCCGACCAGCTCGAGCGGGCGCCCAGCT
>NZ_JBNFOF010000180.1:0-6287 GCF_057364645.1 Janibacter sp. CFPM2_SD2 | reverse complement strand
CCGCGCGGCGCAGCGCGGCCTCGAGGGGCGTGATGCCCCTCCGCCTCGGCGGTCTCGAGCAGGCCGGTGACCCGCTCGCCGATCCGGTCGATCGCGGCGAGCGTCTCGTCGTCGGACCAGCCGGCGACGCCGCCGTGGACCTGGATGACACCGCCGGCATTGGCGACGAAGTCGGGGACGAAGGTGATGCCCGCCGCCTGCAGCGCCTCGGCGCAGTCGGGGGTGTCGAGGGTGTCGTTGGCCGCACCGGCGATGATCCGCGCGGGGATCCGGTCGATCGCTTCACGGGTGACGACCCGGGCGATGGCGCACGGGGCGAAGACGTCGGCCTCGGCGAAGGGGGCGTCCTGCGTCGGCACCATGTCGCCGCCGAGCTCGCGGCCAGAGCGCTCGCGCGGGCGGTGTCGATGTCGGCGACGGTGACGCGGGCGCCGTCACGGTGCGCGAGGCGGGCGACCTCCTCGCCGACACTGCCGACGCCCTGGACGACGACGCGCAGACCGGACAGACCCCCTTCGCCGTGGTGGTGGACCGCCGCGGCCCGCATCGCCGCGTAGACGCCACGGGCGGTGAAGGGGGAGGGGCTCACCTCGTCGCAGAAGGCGCGGGCGTGGCCGTCGTCGCGGATCGTCTGCATGTCCTCGAGCAGGGTGCCCATGTCGACACCGGGCACGTAGAAGCCGGCGGTGCGGGCGATCATCTCGCCGAAGCGGGCGAAGAGCGCCCGGCGCTCGGGGGAGCCGGGAGCGGCGGGCTCGCCGTCGAGCATGACGACGGACTTGGCGCCGCCGTAGGGCAGCTCGGCGAGCGCGTGCTTGAGGGTCATGGCGGCGGCCAGGCGCTGGGCCTCGCGCGCGGCGGCCTCGGTGGAGGGATAGGCGCGGTAGCGCACTCCTCCGAAGCCGGGACCGAGGGTCGTGTCGTCGATCGCGATGACGGCACGCAGGCCGACGCGGTCGTCGTGGCAGGTGATCATCTGCTCGCTCGCCCAGGGTGCGGCGACGGCGTCAGACGTCGGGGTGGGTTCGGTGACGGTGGTCATGTGCCCATGGTGGCACTGCGGGTGTGACCGCCGTCACCGACCCCGGGTGTCCCGGTGGGGGACCTCAGTAGTGCTGGTTGATCAGCCCGGTGTCGACGTCGTAGACGAAGCCGCCGACGGACGCGCGCTCGGCGATGAGGGGGTGCGAGCGGACGGCCGAGACGTCCTGACGCAGGGAGCCCAGCTGGTCGGTGACGACGTGGAAGCCCTGCCACGAGGCGTCCTGCCCGGCGGACTCTCCGACCTTCTGCCGCAGCTCGACCTCGGTCGAGCTGGTCATCGCGCACCGGGTGTGCGGGATGACGAGCACGCGGTTGACGTTGAGCAGGTGCACCCCGAGGACGAGGGCCTCGAGCGCGGCGGCCGTGACGCGGCCACCGGGGTTGCGGAAGATCTTCGCGTCGCCCGGCTTGAGCCCGAGCATGCCGAGCGGGTCGATGCGGCTGTCCATGCAGGTGACGATGGCAACGCCTGCCTTGGCGATGCCGTCGAAGCCGCCGAGGGTGAAGTCGTCGGCGAAGGCCTGGTTGGCGGCGATCAGATCGGCGAAGGGGGAGTCGCCGGCGGTCGTGGTGGGGTCGGTCATGGGTGCACCTTTCGTGGGGTCCCTTGCACAGTAGACCTGCGCGTGACCTCCCTTCGACGGCCGTCCGCGCGCTGTCGGTCACGTTGGCGACCGACCCCGGGTGGTCACGAATCAGCCCGTGGCCCAAGTCGTCGGCCCGCTTGCGTGACGCAGAGCGCAGCGGGGGTGTAGACACATGACTAGGAGGCAGCGTCGGGCGCCGGTCCACGCCGCCCCTGCGGACGAAAGGAACGACGTGGAGAGTCGACGACGACGTCGGATCGCCTTCGTGGCGGCTGCGGCCACGGCCGCGAGCCTCGGACTGGCGGCCTGCGGCAACGACAGCTCGTCAGGCGGGACCACCCACCTGACCTGGTACATCAACCCCGACGGCGGTGGCTCCGACCCGGCCGGAGGCGGGCAGGCGCAGCTGGCCAAGGAGTGCTCCGACGCCTCCGACGGCCGCTACACGATCGGCATCCAGCTGCTGCCCAACAGCGCGAGCGACCAGCGCCAGCAGCTGCTGCGGCGCCTGGCGTCGAACGACAAGGGCGTCGACATCATGTCGATCGACCCGGTCTTCGTCGCCGAGTTCGCCGAGGCCGGCTACCTCGCGCCGGTGCCCGAGGACAAGCAGTCGACCTTCACCGACGACGTCGTCGACCCGGCGATCACCAACGCGACGTGGAAGGACGAGCTCTACGCGGCGCCCTTCTGGGCCAACACCCAGCTGCTCTGGTACCGCAAGTCGGTGGCGCAGAAGGCCGGTCTCGACATGACCAAGCCGGTCACCTGGGACCAGGTCATCGACGCGGCGAAGAAGACCGACAGCAACGTCGGCGTCCAGGCCTCGCGCTACGAGGGCTACATGGTGTGGATCAACGCGCTCGTCGAGGGCGGCGGCGACCACATCGTCGAGAACCCCGGGGCCGACGGGCCGGAGCTGAAGTTCGGCCTCGAGTCCGAGGGCGGCAAGAAGGCCGCCGAGATCATCCAGAAGGTCAGCGACGAGGGCGTCGGCGGCCCGGCGATGGGCTCGACCGACGAGACGACGACGCTCGACATGTTCCAGAACGAGCAGGCCGGCTTCATGGTCAACTGGCCCTACGTCTACGCCGCGCTCAAGGGCGCAGAGGTCGATTGGATGAAGGACCTCGCCTGGACCCGCTACCCGCAGACGACCGAGGGCACGGAGTCCAAGCCCCCGCTCGGCGGCATCGAGATGGGCGTCGCCCAGTCCTCGTCGAAGCAGGAGCAGGCGTGGGAGGCCGTCGAGTGCCTCACCTCGAAGGAGAGCCAGAAGGCCTACATGCTCGGCACCGGCAACCCCGCCGCGCGCAAGGCCGTCTACGACGACGCCGACGTCAAGAAGGACTTCCCGATGGCGGCCCTCATCCGCCAGTCCCTCGACTCCAGCGGCCCGCGCCCGCTGACGCAGTACTACGGCGACGTCTCCTCGGGCATCCAGCGTGAGTACAGCCCGCCCGGGTCGGTCGCCCCGGGCTCCACCCCGAAGCAGGCGACGACGCTGCTCGAGGACGTCCTGAAGGGGGATGCGTTGCTGTGAGCGCCACCACCGACACCACGACGACGGCGAAGGGGGGAGCGCCCCGGCTGTCCGACCGGGCCCGGGCCGAGCAGCGGCTCGGCTGGAAGCTCGCGATGCCGGCCTTCGTCGTCATGCTGCTCGTCACGGCCTACCCGATCCTGCAGGCCATCTGGAACAGCTTCTTCAAGTACCGGCTCACCGACCCCGACAACCGCGAGTTCGTCGGGCTCAACAACTACGTCGTCTCCTTCGGCGACTCGGTCTTCTGGAGCGCGATGGCGGCGACGGTCCTCATCACCGTCATCACCGTCGTCGTCGAGCTGGTCCTCGGCTTCATCATCGCCCTGGTGATGCACCGGATCGTCATCCCGCGGCGCACGCTGCGCACGATCGTGCTCATCCCGTACTCGATCATCACGGTCGTCTCGGGTTTCACCTGGCTCTTCATGTACCAGACGGACACCGGCTTCGTGAACCGCTGGACGAGCTGGCTGCCGGGCGTGAGCGACAACTACGACTGGTTCGGCAGCTTCTGGCCCTCGATCTTCGTCATCTGCCTCTCGGAGATCTGGAAGACGACGCCCTTCATGTCGCTGCTGCTCCTCGCCGGCCTGGCCCAGGTCGACACCTCGATGGAGGAGGCGGCCAAGGTCGACGGCGCCTCGTGGATGCAGGTGCTGACGAAGGTGATCCTGCCGAACATGAAGCCGGCGATCATGGTCGCGGTGCTCTTCCGCACCCTCGACGCCTTCCGCATCTTCGACAACATCTTCATCATGACCGGCGGTGCCAACGGGACGAACTCCCTCTCCGGCCTCATCTACCGCCAGACCATCGACCGGACGGAGATCGGGCTCGGGTCGGCGCTGTCGGTGATCCTCTTCATCTGCGTGCTGATCATCGCGGCGCTCTTCGTCAAGGGCTTCAAGGTCGACCTGACGCAGGGGAGGAGCTGACATGGCGAAGGAATCCGCCAAGGGCACCGGCATCTGGAGCGTCCTCGCGATCCCGATCATGATCTGGACCGTGCTGCCGCTGCTGTGGATGCTCTCGCTCTCGCTGAAGAGCGCGAGCGACCTGGCCAACCCCGACAAGGCCTACCTCGGCAACTTCTGGCCGAAGGACCCGACGCTCGACAACTACCGGCTGATCTTCACCGGCGGCGCGAGCGACCTCTTCATGCCGGCGCTGCGCAACTCGCTCATCGTCTGCCTGCTCGCGACGCTCATCTCCGTCGTGCTCGCGATGTTCTGCGCCTACGCGATCTCGCGGCTGGAGTTCAAGGGCAAGAAGATGATCCTCACGACCGCCCTCGCGGTTAGCTTCTTCCCGGTCGTCGCGATGGTCACGCCGCTCTTCGACGTGTGGAGCCGGATCGGTCTCTTCGACACCATCCCCGGCCTGATCATCCCCTACCTCGCGCTCACCCTGCCGCTGTCGATCTGGACGATGTCGGCCTTCTTCCAGCAGATCCCGTGGGAGATGGAGCAGGCCGCGCAGGTCGACGGCGCGACGAGCTGGCAGGCCTTCCGCAAGGTGATCATCCCGCTCGCGACGCCGGGCGTCTTCACGACCGCGATCATCACCTTCTTCACCGCGTGGAACGACTTCGTCTTCGCGATCTCGCTGACCTCCGACCAGGCCCGCACGGTCCCCGCCGCGCTCGCCTTCTTCACCGGTGCCAGCCAGTTCGAGCAGCCGACGGGCGCGATCATGGCGGCCTCGGTCGTCGTCACCATCCCGGTCGTCATCCTCGTGCTGATCTTCCAGCGCCGGATCGTCGCCGGCCTGACCTCGGGCGCCGTCAAGGGCTGACCCCCGCCTTCACAGAACTGGAGAACACCCCATGGCTGAGATCACCCTCAACAACATCGTCAAGAAGTACGGCGACGGCTTCCCCGCGGTCAACGACGTGAGCCTGGACATCAAGGACGGCGAGTTCATGATCTTCGTCGGCCCCTCCGGCTGCGGGAAGTCCACGCTCCTGCGGATGGTCGTCGGGCTCGAGGACATCACGAGCGGCGAGCTGCTCATCGACGGCAAGCGGGTCAACGACCTCTCGCCCAAGGACCGCAACCTGTCGATGGTCTTCCAGAACTACGCCCTCTACCCGCACCTGAGCGTGTACGAGAACATCGCCTTCCCCCTTCGCCTGTCGAAGGGGAAGCACAGCGACACCGACATCGACAGCAAGGTGCGCATGGCCAGCTCGATGCTCGAGCTCGACGAGCACCTCGACCGCAAGCCGGCGAACCTCTCCGGTGGTCAGCGGCAGCGCGTCGCGATGGGCCGGGCGATCGTCCGCGACGCCGACGCCTTCCTCTTCGACGAGCCGCTGTCGAACCTCGACGCCAAGCTGCGCGGCCAGATGCGCACCGAGATCGCCCGCATGCAGCGCCGCATGGGCACGACGACGATCTACGTCACCCACGACCAGACCGAGGCGCTCACCCTCGGCGACCGGGTGTCGGTGCTCAAGAAGGGCGTCCTGCAGCAGTGCGCGAGCCCCCGCGAGCTCTACGACCAGCCGGTCAACCTCTTCGTCGCGGGCTTCATCGGCACGCCGCCGATGAACTTCCTGCCCGCGGAGGTCCACGGCGACGAGCTGCAGCTGCCCTTCTGCCGGGTGCCGATGCCGCAGGCCGTGCGCGAGCGCGCCGGGGACAAGGACCTGCTCATCGTCGGCATCCGTCCCGAGCACATCAAGGACGCCGACCTGGGTGACGTGCCCGCCGGCGGCGTGCGCTTCGCGGCGCCGGTCGACCAGACGGAGTGGCTGGGCAACGAGCAGTACGCCTACATCCCCTTCACCGTCGAGGGCGACGTCAAGGACAAGCTCGACGAGCTCGACAAGGAGCTCGACGGCGAGGGCATGCGCACCCAGATGGTCATCAACCTCGACCCGCGCTCGCGGGTGCGTGAGGGCGACGACGGCAACTTCGTCTTCGACCCCGCCCTCATGCACGTCTTCGACCCCGAGACCGGCGACTGCCTCACCCGTGACGACGCGAAGGCCGCGGAGATCGCCCGCCAGTCCGAGGAGGACCGGCAGCGCGCCCTCGAGCGGCGCCGCGAGCGCGCCGCGCCGCCGCGCCGGCGCATGTACGACTACCCGGCCGACGGGCCCAAGG
>NZ_JBNFOF010000179.1:0-6318 GCF_057364645.1 Janibacter sp. CFPM2_SD2 | reverse complement strand
GCCGGGGCGCGAGTGCGCCGGCGCGGCGGGAGCGTCGGGGCGCGAGTGCGCCGCGGCGCGGGCGCAACGGGGCGGGCCAGGGGACCGAGGTCGACGTCGAGCGGCTCAGGAGCCGGCACACCCGGCACCCAGATGCCGTCGGCCGCCAGGCTCTCGCCGTGCTCGGCGAGGACCCTCCGCGGGTCACCGTCGTGGCGGATGCGCCCGTCGCGGCCGAGCACGAGCACCCGGTCGACGTGCTCGAGCCAGGGCTCGAGGCGGTGCTCGACGACGACGTCGTCAGCCCGGCCGCCGCGGTGACGACGGCATCGCGCACCTGCGCGGCGCTGTCGGCGTCGAGCATCGCGGTCGGCTCGTCGAGCAGGAGCAGCCCCGGTCGCAGGGCGAGGGCCCCGGCGAGCGCGAGTCGCTGGGTCTGGCCGCCCGACAGGGCGTGGGTCGGGGTGTCGAGGGGCAGGTGTCCCAGGCCGACGGCGTCGAGGCAGGACGCGACGACGGCCGGCGTCTCGGCGGGGGGCCGGCCGATGTTTTCCAGCCCGAAGGCCACGTCGCGACCGACCGTCGCCGCCACGGTGCCCGACCCGGGCTCCTGGAGCAGGAGCCCGACCGCCCCCGCCCGTTCACCGGGGGCCGCCCCGTCGACGGTGACCTCACCGGCGAGGTCGCCGGAGTCGACGGTGAGCAGCAGGCCCGCGAGGGCCCGGAGCAGGGTCGACTTGCCGACCCGCTCGGTCCCACGAGCAGCACCCGCTCGCCGGGCCGCAGGCTCAGGTCGACGTCCGTGAGGACCGGCTCCCGCCGACCTGCGGGACGCCAGGTCAGCCCGCGGACCTCGACGGCGCCACGGGCACCCCCTTCGACCTCCGACACCGCTGGGATCAGACGGCCCTGCGCTCGAGCTGCTCCTGCCCCGGGGGGAAGGGGTTGAGCGCACCCGCCGCGGCGAGCGCCCGGGTGAGGGCCCAGCCGCCAAGGCCGGCGATGACGATGCCGGAGACGACCATGAGCGGCAGGTAGGCGAGCTTCCACGTCCAGGTCCAGTCGGCGAAGTACCAGACGATCTCGTAGACCCACTCCAGCGGGGCGGACAGGGCGCCGGCGAGCAGCGCGACGGCCGGGCCGAAGGCCTTGTAGGCGAAGATCGCGAAGGCGAGCTCGGCGCCGATGCCCTGCGCGAGGCCGGAGAGGATCGTCGTCGCGCCCCACTGGTTGCCGAAGAGCGCCGAGACGACCGCGGCGATGAGCTCGCACGCGACGGCCGCGCCGGGGCGGCGCACGACGAGCCCACCGACGACGCCGGCGATGAACCAGAAGCCGACGACGAGGCCCATCGCGGGCTGGAAGGCGGAGCCGACGACCGAGAGCGGCCCGGCGTAGACGAGGTTGTAGCCCCAGTAGGCGACGCCGAAGGCCACGCCGAGGAAGGCGACGGTCAGCAGGTCGACGGTGCGCCAGCCCATGAGGGGGCGGGTCGCGAGGACGGTGCCGGCGCGGGACGCGGCCGGCGTCTTGGTGGTGGTCATGCTGATGCTTCTCCTGTGTGGGTTCCACAGGGAGGGATCGGCGCCGTCACCCGGCCACGGGCCGTGCGTCGACGACGTTCCCTGAGACTCGACTCCCTACGCCGGTGCTAGCCGGATCAGGTACGAGGGTCTGCGGTCACCCGCACTCTCAGCGCTGCTGCGCTCCCCTGTCGTGCCCGGCCAGCATAGCCGCGCGGGTGGACGGGCGGTCCGCCGTGCCCGTCCTGTGGCAGGGTTGGAGACGTACCGGGTGGCGGCGACCGTCGCCACCTCCGCAGCGTGTGTGTACGAAAGGACGTCTCGTGGGCAACATGGTCTGGAAGGTGCTGGGCACCGGCTCGGCGATCATCGCCGGCATCGTCGCCAACAAGGTCATCTCCATCGCGTGGTCGCGCCTCGGCAAGGGCGAGACGATCGACCCCAACAACCCCGAGAACCCCATCGGCGAGGCCATCGCCTTCGCCGCCCTCGCCGGTCTGGCGATGGGCCTGGCCCGCACCATGGCCACGCGCCAGGCGGCGAGCTTCTACAAGAAGTCCGCGGGTCACCTGCCCGAGGCCATGCAGTCCGTCCAGGGAGAGCTGGACAAGGTCTCCTGATGCGCGGCGTCTCCATCACCGAGCCCGGTGACGCCGACGCCCTGCAGGTCACCGAGGTCGAGGCCCCCACGGCCGGCCCGGGCGACGTCGTCGTCGACATGGTGGCCGCCGGGGTCAACCGCGCCGACGTCATGCAGCGGCTCGGGCACTACCCGCCGCCCGCGGGCGCTCGCCACTGCCGGGCCTCGAGGTCTCGGGCACGATCCGCGAGGTCGGTCCCGGTGTCGAGGGCTGGTCCGTGGGCGACGAGGTCTGCGCCCTCGTCGACGGTGGCGGCTATGCGGAGCAGGTCCGGGTGCCTGCGGCACAGCTGCTGCCCGTGCCGAAGGGGGTCTCCCTCACCGATGCCGCGGGGTTGCCCGAGGTCGCGTGCACGGTCTGGTCCAACGTCTTCATGACGGCCAACCTCCAGCCCGACGAGGTCTTCCTCGTCCACGGCGGGTCGTCGGGCATCGGCACGATGGCGATCCAGCTCGCGACAGCAGCGGGTGCGCGGGTCGCCGTGACCGCCGGGTCGCAGGACAAGCTCGACGTCTGCCGCGACCTCGGCGCGCAGATCCTCGTCAACTACCGCGAGCAGGACTTCGTCGAGGAGGTGCGGGCGGCGACCGACGGCCACGGGGCCGACGTCGTCCTCGACCTCATGGGCGCCAAGTACCTGCCCCGCAATGTCGACCTGCTGGCGACGTCGGGCCGGCTCGTCGTCATCGGCCTCATGGGCGGCCGCAAGGGCGAGCTCGACCTCGGCAAGCTGCTGAGCAAGCGCGCCGCGGTCATCGCGACCTCGCTGCGGGCCCGCCCCGCTGCGGAGAAGGCAGCCATCGTCGCGGCCGTGCGCGAGCACGTGTGGCCGCTCGTCGAGGACGGCGCGGTCCGCCCGATCGTCCAGGGCACCCACCCGCTCGACCGAGCCGCCGATGCCCACCGCGAGCTCGAGGCGAGCGGTCACATCGGCAAGATCCTGCTCACCGCCTGAGCCACCCCCTTCGCCCGGCCCCAACCCTGCAAAACCCTAGGGTCCTGCAGAGTTGCCCGGCCCCAACCCTGCAAAACCCTAGGGTCCTGCAGAGTCAGGGGGTCGGGGTGAGGCGGCCGTCGTCGAGGTGCCAGCGGGCGGGGGCGATCTCGGCGACCTCGGGGTCGTGCGTCGCCAGGAGCACCGTCGCGCCGCGGCGGGCGAGGTCCTCGAGCAGCACCACGACCCGCTCGCGGGGTGTCGTGGTCGAGCTCGGAGGTGGGTTCGTCGGCGAGCAGCACCGCCGCCCCCGCCCCCAGGCGAAGGGAGGCCAGCGCCAGTCCCCGAGCCACGGCCACGCGCTGCCGCTGACCGCCGGAGAGCTCTTCGGCGAGGTGGTCGCCGTGCTCGTCGAGCCGACGGAGGCGAGCGCGTGGTCGGCCTGGGCGAGCGCGTCCCCGCCGGGCACACCGGCTGCGACGAGTGGCACCGCGACGTTGTCGCGGGCGGTGAGGACCTCGGCGAGGGCGCTGCCCTGCGGGATGAGCACGGCACCGGCGGCGCGCGAGGTCGCCTCCTCGCCGATCGCGGTGTCCCCCAGTGTGATCGAGCCGCTCGCCTGCCCCGGCGCGAGCAGCCCGCCGACCGCCCACAGCAGCGAGGTCTTGCCCGCCCCGGAGTGACCGGTGACGGCGGTGACCTCTCCCGGGCGGGCGGTGGCACTCGCGCCGTCGACCGCGACGACCTCTCCGTAGCGGACGCTCACGTCGTCGAGGACGAGGACCCCTCCGGTCCGGTCCGGGGCGTTGGTCGTGGCGGGGCTGCCCGGGCTCATGCGCCCTCCTCGTCGGTGATCAGCTGCCAGGTGCCGTCGTCCGCCCGGTGGACGCGCACGAGGGTGCCGGGCGGGAAGGCGTCGAGCGCCGGCGGGGGCAGCGGCAGCGACCCGTCGGCGGCGACGACGGAGTACTCCTCGCCGCTGCGCCCCTCGCCACCGACCCGCCCGTCGCGGATCGTCACGGTCCGGGGAAATGCTGCGGCCACGTCGGGGTCGTGGGTGACGACGACGATCGTCGTGCCGAGGGTGCGCCCGACCTCGGCCATGGCCTCGAGGACGACGTCGCGGGAGTCGTGGTCGAGCTGGCTCGTCGGCTCGTCGCCGAGGAGCAGCCCCGGCCCGGAGGCGAGCGCGACCGCGAGTGCGGCGAGCTGGAGCGCCCGGGGTGAGCCCGTCGAGCGGGGCGTCGGCGACGTCGGTGAGCCCGAGCAACTCGAGCAGGTCGTCGACCTCGGGCACGGTGCGCCCTGAGCGGCGGGCCGAGCGCTGGGCGAAGTCGATGTTGCCCCGCACCGACAGCCACGGCAGGTGGTTGCGCGCGGCGCCCTGCAGGACGATGCCGACCTCCTGCGCGCGGAAGGCGTCGACCTGCGCCTCGGACATCACCGACAGCTCGTGGTCGCCGACGTGGATGCGGCCGGCGCTCGGGCGCAGCAGGCCGCCGAAGAGTGCGAGGAGCGTCGACTTGCCCGCACCGCTCGGCCCGAGCAGCGCGATGCGCTCGCCCGCCGCGACGGTGAGGTCGACGCCCGAGAGGGCGGCGACGTCGTGCCCCTCGGCGCGGTAGATGTGCACGAGCCCGTGGGTGCGCAGCGGCAGACCGGTCACGTCGGCTCCCCCCTCGCGGCCGAGAGGGTGACCCGACGGCGCACGCCGGCCGCGAGCAGCAGGGCGACGACGAGCAGGACGACCGGCGACCCCGACCGTCGCGGCCAGCACCGCGACCCAGGCGGGCGAGTGGTCGAGCGCGGGCACCGCTGCACGCGAGGTGAAGAGCGGCAGCGCCGGCAGCGCGATCCACGATCCGGCGAGCGCGCACAGGGCGCCGAGGAGGACACCGACGGCGACGCTCGTCAGGTGCTCGGTGCGCAGGGCGCGACCGATGTCCTTCGCCGCCACACCGCTGACCCGCAGGGCGGCGAGGTCGCGCACGGCAGCCCGCCAGCCGGTGACGGCGAGGATGAGCAGGACGAGGGCCGCGAGGACGACGGCGAGCGCCCCACCGATGAGCGCGAGCTGCAGCCCCCACCCGGACGCCGACTGGTCGAAGACCCGGTCGGCCTGCTCGGTCGTGCGCACCGAGCGCACGGCGACGCCCTCGTCGGCGAGCACCTCCTGCGCCCGCTCGAGGGTGCCCGGCGACGCGTCGGCGAGCCACAGCTCGCGGTCGGTGCGGGTGGTGTCGAGCTCTCCGGTCACCCGCGCCAGGGCCCGAAGGGAGACGAGCACCCCGGCGTCGGTCGCGGCCGGCAGCGCAGCGACGTGCTGGGCGGCGACGACGTCGGTCTGGCCGCCGGCGACGTCGAGCACCTGCACCGTGTCGCCCTTCTCCGCGACCTCTCCCGAGACGATGGCGGGCACCGGTCGCGGCACGTCGGTGACGTGGGCGGCGACGTCGGCGCCGTCGGCGGCTGCGACCCCGAGGGTGAGGGACTTCCCCTTCGCCGTGAGGGTCAGGCCGGTGCCGTCACCGGCCTTCTCGTCCTCCCACGTGCTCTGGCTGCCCACGGGCAGCGGGCGGCCGGCGACGGACAGGTCGGTGACGGTGACCGTGCCGCGCACACTGCTGCCGGTGACGCCCGAGGTCCCGACCCGGATGCCGGCGAGGCGGCAGCCCGCCGAGCAGAAGAGCGGGGAGTCGACCGTGACCTTCCCCGTGCCCTTGGGCCCGAGGGTCGCGATCTCCGCCGAGCGGGCATCCCCCTCGCGGGTCGTCATGTCGAGCAGGAGCGTCGGGGGTTCGGCGTCGCCGCGCCCGCGCAGGTCCCAGGTCACCCGCGCGGTCACGTCGCCGGCCGGCAGCCGGACGGGCTCCTGCTCGGGCAGGGCCAGGGCGTCGACGTCGAGACCGCTCACGGCCTCGGGGTGGGCAACGCGCACGAGCGCCTCGGGGTCGACCGCCATCGTCGCGCCGGCGGTGTCGGCCTTGGGCCGGATGAGGGCCACGGGCGCGGCATCGATGTCGTGCTCGTCGAGGGTGGTCGCGGCGTCGAGGAGCGCCGGCGCGGTGGGCGAGTCCACCGACAGCACGGCAGGGGAGCCGGTCTCCAGCTCGGCGCGGGCGAGCCGGTTGCGATCGGCGACGACGACCGCATTGGCCCGAAGACGGCGACCGCGGTGGCCACGGTCGTGACGACGAGGACCCGTCGGGCCGCCGGGCGGCGGCCGATGCCGTGCCCGGCG
>NZ_JBNFOF010000178.1:0-6406 GCF_057364645.1 Janibacter sp. CFPM2_SD2 | reverse complement strand
GCGTCGGCGACGCCGGTGTCCTCGTGCCCGGCCACGAGCCCGAGCGTGTGGGCCGACGAGCTGCTCGCCGTCCTCCGACGACCCCGACCGGGCGAGCGACCTGAGGCGCCGAGCGCGCGCGCACGCCGAGGGATTCGGCTGGGCGGTGACCGTCGACCGGCTCCTCGAGGTCTACGCCGATGCCGTCGCCGAGCGCGAGTCGCTCTCCGCCGAGACCCCGACCGACGAGCCCCTGGAGGTGGCCCGATGACCGAGCAGCCCGAGCACGCACCCACCCCCGACGCCGAGGCCCAGCGGGCCCTCGACGTCGTCACCCGCGTCGTGACCGACGCCGGGCTCGAGCACGAGGCCGGTGCCCGTGACGGCGAGCTCGTCGTCACCCTGCCGGGGGAGAAGAAGCTCAAGACCGTTGTCTCCCTCGTCGTCGGCGAGCGGGCCCTGTCCGTCTCGGCCTTCGTCATCCGCAACGCGGACGAGAACCACGCGCAGTTCTACCGCCACCTGCTCCGGCGCAACCTGCGCATGCCCCTGCTCGCCTACTCGATCGACGCCTCCGGCGACGTCTACGTGGGCGGGCGGATCCCCCTTCGCGCGGTGACCGAGGAGGTCGTCGACCAGGTGCTCGGCGTCGTGCTCGAGGCCGCCGACGGACCCTTCAACGAGCTGCTGCTCCTCGGCTTCCGCAGCTCGATGCAGAAGGAGTGGGACTGGCGCGTCTCGCGCGGCGAGTCGCTGCGCAACCTCGAGGCCTTCCGCTCCGTCCTCGAGCGGACGGACGGGTCCGCGCCGGAGTGACCGGCGTCGATACGCTGGCCCCATGTCGACTCTGATCCTGCTGCGCCACGGCCGTTCCGACTGGAACGAGAAGAACCTCTTCACCGGATGGGTCGACGTCGACCTCATCGACAGGGGCCGCGAGGAGGCCGTCCGCGGCGGCCAGCTCATCAAGGAGTCCGGTCTGCTGCCGGACGTCGTGCACACCTCCGTGCTCCGCCGGGCGATCACCACCGCCAACCTCGCCCTCGACGCGGCCGACCGCCACTGGATCCCGGTGCGTCGCGACTGGCGGCTCAACGAGCGCCACTACGGCGCCCTGCAGGGCCTCGACAAGGCTGCGACGCGGGACAAGTACGGCGACGAGCAGTTCATGCTCTGGCGGCGCAGCTTCGACACCCCGCCGCCCGCCATCGAGCCGGACGACGAGTTCGCCCAGACCGACGACCCGCGCTACGCCGACCTGCCCGAGGTCCCGCGCACCGAGTGCCTCAAGGACGTCATCGCCCGCCTCATGCCCTACTGGGAGGGGCCGATCCGCGAGGACCTCGCCGCCGGCCGCACCGTCCTCGTCACCGCCCACGGCAACTCCCTGCGGGCCCTGGTCAAGCACCTCGACGGCATCAGCGACGAGGACATCGCCGGGCTCAACATCCCGACCGGCATGCCCTTGGTCTACGACCTCGGCGAGGACTTCATGCCGACCCGCCCGGGCGAGTACCTCGACCCCGAGGCCGCGGCCGCGGAGGCCGCTGCGGTCGCCAACCAGGGTCGCTGACCGCCGGACGACAGCGAGAGGGCCCGCCGACGTGCAGTCGGCGGGCCCTCTCGTGTGCTCGGCAGGCGAAGGGGGTCAGTCCCGCTCCGCCTCCTCCGCGAGGTCGATGGCGCCCGGGTCACCGGTGACGAGGAAGCCGACCCGACGGGCGACGGTGACCGCGTGGTCGCCGAAGCGCTCGTAGTAGCGGCTCAGCAGGGCGACGTCGACGGCGCTCGTCGTGCCGTGCTGCCACGCGCCCTCGGCGAGCCGGGTGAACATCTCGCGGTGGTGCGTGTCGAGCTCGTCGTCGGTGGTCTCGATGTCCCGGGCCTGCGCGAGGTCCTGGGTGCGGATGACCTGCCCGACGCGGGCGACGAGGTCCTCGGCGATGCCGCCCATCTCGGCGAAGGTCGCGGCGATCTCGTCGGGGACGGCGTGCTCGGGGTAGCGCATGCGCGCGACCTGGGCGACGTGGCGCGCGAGGTCGCCCATGCGCTCGAGGTCGCCGGACATGCGCATCGAGGCGACGACCGTGCGCAGGTCGCTGGCGACCGGGGCCTGCCGCGCGAGCAGGTCGACGGAGCGCGCGTCGAGGTCGTTGCGCCGGGCGTCGATGTCCTGGTCGGACTCGATGACGCGCTCGGCGAGCTGGACGTCGGCCTCGAGCAGCGCGCGGGTGGAGTCGCGGATCGCGGTGCTGACGAGCTCCGAGAGGGAGACGAGGTCGTCGGCGATGGCCTCGAGCTCGTCGTGGAAGACCTGGCGCATGGCGCCCCCTTCGATGGGTGTGGGCAGTGTCGCTGGTGTGCCTGTCTACGCGGGACGGGTGAACGTCGTCGGGCGCGCAGGTGAACATCGCGGGCGCGCTCGGCGGTGGTCGCGGCCCGGTCCCAGCATGCCCCACCGGAGAAGTACTCTCGGTGACGTGGAGCCAACGACCGCGGCAATTCTCGGGGGTGCTGCCGGCCTGCTCATCGCCTTCCTCGTGTGGGCTGCGATCACGATGAGCGACCGGGAGCGTGCCGTGGACCACGCGCCCGAGCCCGAGGTGCCGAAGGGGGTCGGTGACGTCCTCGCCGTGCTGCGCTCCTCCGGTGTCGTCCTCGACCACGAGGGCCGGGTCCTGTCGAGCTCGCCCGCAGCGGTCTCCTACGGCCTCGTGCGCCACGGCCGGCTCGTCGAGCCGGCGATCCGGGCGATGGTCGACAAGGCCGCCCGCCACGGCGTCATCGAGGAGCAGGAGCTCGAGCTGCGCCGCCCGGGGATGAGCACGACGACCTACGTCGCCGCCCGCGTCGCCCCGCTCGGGGCGCGCCACCTGCTGCTGCTCGTCGACGACCAGTCCCAGGGCCGCCGCGTCGAGGAGACCCGCCGCGACTTCGTGGCCAATGTCAGCCACGAGCTCAAGACGCCGGTCGGCGGCATCTCGCTGCTCGCCGAGGCGGTCATGGACGCCAAGGACGACCCCGAGGCGGTCGACCGCTTCGCCCGCCGCATGCAGGGCGAGGCGACCCGGCTGTCGAGCCTCATCCGCGAGATCGTCGAGCTCTCCCGGCTGCAGGGCACGCCGTCCTGCAGGACCCGCCGCTCGTCGACGTCGAGGACGTCGTCGCGCTCGCCCTCGAGCACCTGCGCATCGAGGCCGAGGCCAAGGACATGACCCTGACCGACAAGGTCGCCGAGGACCTCTACGTGCGCGGTGACCAGGACATGCTCGTCACCGCGGTGCGCAACCTCGTCGGCAATGCCATCTCCTACTCCGAGGCCGGCACGGCCGTCGGGGTGGGGGCGCGCCTGCACGGCGACACGATCGAGATCGCCGTCACCGACCAGGGGCCGGGCATCCCCGAGCCGGAGCAGGCGCGCATCTTCGAGCGCTTCTACCGCATGGACGCCGCGCGCTCGCGGGCCACCGGCGGCACCGGTCTCGGCCTGTCGATCGTCAAGCACATCTGCGCCAACCACGGGGGAGACGTGCGCGTGTGGAGCGACGGGTCGCAGGGCTCGACCTTCACGATCCGCCTGCCCGCCGCCCCCGAGACCCTCGACGCCCACGGCGTCGAGCTGGAGCTCGCCGGCGACGACGCCCCCGATGCGGCCTCCCCGGCCGCCGAGACCCCTTCCCCCACCCTCACAAAGGAGCCCCGCTGATGACACGCATCCTCGTGGTCGAGGACGAGGTGTCCTTCTCGGACCCCCTGTCGTACCTGCTGCGCAAGGAGGGGTACGACGTCGAGGTCGCCGAGACCGGTCCGGACGCCATCACGGCCTTCGACTCCGACGGCGCCGACCTCGTGCTGCTCGACCTGATGCTGCCGGGCCTGTCGGGCATCGACGTCTGCCGATCGATCCGGCAGAAGTCCAACGTGCCGGTCATCATGCTCACCGCCAAGGACGGTGAGATCGACAAGGTCGTGGGCCTCGAGATCGGTGCCGACGACTACGTGACCAAGCCCTACAGCTCGCGCGAGCTGCTCGCCCGGATCAAGGCGGTGCTGCGACGCAACAGTGAGCCCGAGGAGCTGCTGCCCGCGACCATCGAGGGCGGGCCCGTGCGCATGGACGTCGACCGGCACGTCGTGGCCGTCGACGGCACCCAGGTGCAGCTGCCGCTCAAGGAGTTCGAGCTGCTCGAGATGCTCCTGCGCAATGTCGGTCGGGTGCTCACCCGCGTGCAGCTCATCGACCGCGTGTGGGGCAGCGACTACGTCGGCGACACCAAGACGCTCGACGTCCACATCAAGCGGCTGCGGGCCAAGATCGAGCCGGACCCGGCCAAGCCGGTTCACATCGTCACCGTCCGCGGACTGGGCTACAAGTTCGAGGCCTGACCTCCCCTTCGGTCCGGACGACGAGAGGCCGGCACCCGATGGGGTGCCGGCCTCTCGTCGTGCGAAGGGGGAGTGCTCAGTGGCCCTCGGACTCCGACTCGCTCTCGCTGTGGGTCTCGGAGGGGGTGGGGGTCCAGCCCTCGGGGGCGTCGGTCTCGTAGTAGCCCTCGGGGTCGAGGACCGGGACGCTGACCGGGGTGGCGGAGCCGCCGGTGCTGATCTCGACGTCGGTCATCTCGCCCGGGCCGGCCTTGACGGACTTCAGCGTCAGCTCGGCCTTGTCCTTGCCGCCGAGGGTGACCGCCTGGTGGGCCGGGATCTTGGCCTGCACCTTGCTGCTGCCGGCCGAGACGGTGAAGGTCATGTCCTTGCCGGTCTCGTTCTCCACGGCGCCGGTGACGACCGCGTCGCCGCCCGCCTCGCCGCTGACCAGGGCGAGGTTGCGCACGTGGGCGCCCTCGAGGTCGACGGACACACCATCGGTGATCGACTGGGTCTTCGCCGTCTGGAAGGGGGAGTTGACCGAGCAGCCGGCGGTGCCGGCGGCCAGCAGGGCCGCCAGGGCCACGACAGGGGTGCGGGTGAGGAGGTTGCGCTTCACGGGGCACAGCCTAGCGGGGGTGTGCGCGTGGGATGCGCCGGGCCACGGCTCGTGCTCTCCACGCGCGCGCGAAGGGGCATTGTGGCGGGGCTGACGGCTGTGCGACCCACGACACGCCGTGATAATCTGGAGGTCGCGAAAGGGGAAATCTCCACATGGTTTTCAAGGTCGGCGAGACGGTCGTGTACCCCCACCACGGGGCTGCTCTGATCGAAGAGATCAAGATTCGAAAGATCAAGGGCGAGGACAAGCAGTACCTCAAGCTCAAGGTGGCCCAGGGTGACCTGACCATCGAGGTGCCCGCCGAGAACTGCGACCTCGTGGGTGTCCGCGACGTCGTGGGCAAGGAGGGTCTGGACCGCGTCTTCGAGGTGCTGCGCACCCCGCACGCGGAGGAGCCGACCAACTGGTCGCGCCGCTACAAGGCCAACCTCGAGAAGCTGGCCTCCGGCGACGTCATCAAGGTGGCCGAGGTCGTGCGCGACCTGTGGCGCCGCGAGAAGGACCGCGGCCTCTCGGCCGGCGAGAAGCGCATGCTGGCCAAGGCCCGCCAGATCCTCGTCTCCGAGCTCGCGCTCGCAGAGAAGACGGACGAGGACAAGGCCGAGGTCATCCTCGACGAGGTCCTCGCGTCCTGAACGACTCACTGCTGACGCAGTCCGACGCCCACACCGATCACGGTGTGGGCGTCGTCGTCGTGGCCGCCGGGTCCGGCACCAGGCTCGGGGCCGACCGGCCCAAGGCCTTCGTCGAGATCGAGGGCGTGACGATCCTCGAGCGTGCGGTCTCCGGGGTGCTGCAGGCTCCCGTCGACCAGCTCGTCGTCGTGCCCGAGGACCTCGTCGCGGAGGCGACCGAGCTGGTCGACCCCCTGCGTCCGGAGGGGGTCGACGTCACCGTCGTCACCGGCGGCGCCGAGCGCACCGACTCGGTCGCGGCCGGCCTCGCCGCACTCGGTGAGGACGTCGACGTCGTGCTCGTCCACGACGCGGCCCGCTGCCTGACTCCCGTCGCCGTCTTCGAGCGGGTGCTCGCCGCCCTGACCGCGGGTGCCGCCGGTGCGATCCCCGGGGTGCCCGTCGTCGACACGATCAAGGTCGTCGACGCCGCGGGCGTCATCACGGCCACCCCGCTGCGCGAGTCGCTGCGCGCGGTGCAGACACCACAGGGCTTCGACCGGGCGGTGCTCGTCGCCGCCCACGCCTCCGGCGCCGTCGCGACCGACGACGCCGCGCTCGTCGAGGCCCTCGGCCACGACGTCGTCGTCGTCGAGGGCGACCTGCTCGCGATGAAGATCACGACCGTCGACGACCTCGCCCGCGCCGAGCGCCTGCTCGCCACCGCCGACTGACCCCGCCTGCCTCCCCCCCCCACCATCTCGTCAAAAACCCATAGGGTTTTGGTCAGAGTTTGTGTGCGCAAGACCTACGGGTTTTTGAG
>NZ_JBNFOF010000177.1:0-6423 GCF_057364645.1 Janibacter sp. CFPM2_SD2 | reverse complement strand
CGCGCCCGCGGGGTGCGGGGCCCCAGCACGTCGGTGACGGTGCGCACCAGGGCCGGTCCGTCGGGGGAGCGCCACAGCAGGGCCGCGGTCGTCAGGTCGTCGACGAGGGTGGCGGCCTCCTGCTCGTCCACCCCGACGAAGGGGCGATCGTCGCGGGGTCCGTGGAGCCGGCGATCGCGCAGGCCTGCAGGGCGGTGAGGTGCGGCAGGTCGAGGTGGTCGACGGCGCGGGCGGTGCTCGCCCGGGTGCTCGCCCGGGCGGCGAGGGCCGTGAGGTCGGCGGGCTGCGGTCGGGCGAGGTCCGGGCGGAGGTCGAGCAGTGCCGTCAGCTCCGCGTCGGAGCGCTGACGGATGTCCTCGGCGAGGGAACGCACCGACCCACGGTATGTCAGCGGACGGGCTGCTCGTCCGTCGCGGTCACGGCCAGGCCGTTGACGGTCGGGCTGATGATCCGCTCCAGCCGCAGGAAGAGCCAGGCCGTGAGGACGAGCCCCGCGACGACGACGAGGACGAAGGTCGTCGACAGGTCGCGCTCGAGGAGCACCCCGGCGACGAGCGGTCCGAGCACCCCGCCGGCCATGAAGGCCGTGGACTGCGCGGCGTTGACCCGCCCGCGCAGGTGGTCGGGCGCCATGTCGTTGGTGATCGCGGGCAGCGTCGGCTGCAGCAGGGTCTCGCCGAGGCCGAAGAGGGTGAGGAAGGCGACGACGAGCACGGCGGCCGCCAGACTGCCCGGGAGCTGGCCGCTCAGCCCGAGGGCCAGCCACGCGAGGGCCCAGATGCCGAGCATGACGAGGCCGACGCGCGTGCGCCGGTGGCCCTCGATGCGTTGGAGCACCCAGAACTGCAGCATGACGATGACGGCGGTGTTGGCGGCGAAGGCCAGCCCCACGACCGACGTGCTCACCTGCGCCACCCCGTGCGCGAAGGCCGGGATGCCCGCCTCGAGCTGGCCGTAGCCGACGAAGCTCGTGACGAGCGCCAGCAGCAGCACCCAGCGCATGCCGGGCAGGCGCAGGACCGTCGCGTAGCTCGCGGTCGCGGAGTCGTCGTCGGGGCGCTCGGCCCGCGCGTGCACATGACGAAGGGGGCCGAGCAGCCAGATGCCGGGGATGAGGACGAGCACGGCGTCGACGAGGAAGATCGTCTCGAAGGTCACCGGCCGGGTGACGTCGACGAAGGCCCCGGCGATGAGCCCGCCGGCGCCGATGCCGAGGTTGAGCAGGGCGAAGTTGACCCCGAAGTACCGCTGCCGCAGGGGTCCTCGCACCAGTGCGGAGATGAAGGTGTTGGACGCCGACCAGCCGATGCTCTGCGACAGCCCCATGAGGACCGCGCCGAGGACCGCGATCGGCAGGCTCGTGGCGAAGGCCAGCGCGACGGCGCCGAGGCTCTGGCAGACGCCGGCGACGATGAGCATCCACCGGGCGCCGAGGCGGTCGGTGAGGGCGCCGAGGGGCGCCGCGGCGAGGGCGGCCACCAGCGCGAGCAGCGCCATGATCGAGCCCGCGGTGTCGAGGGAGAAGCCCCGCACCTCGTGAAGGTAGATCACGGTGAAGGGCAGGGTCATGCCCCGGCCGAGGTGCTGGAGCGCGACCGTGGAGAGGAGGAACCTCCCTTCGCGCGGCAGCGCCCGCCAGAAGCCGGCCAGACCGGACCCGATCTCGTCGGCGGGGAGGTCCTTGGGCAGCGCGGTCACGAGGGGCAATGCTGCCCCACGGCACCGACAGCCGACCACTGGGTTTCGGCCTGCTCGGGTTAGCCTTGGGGGTGGTGCACGATCCCGTGCGCCCACACACTTTCGTAAGACAGCAAGAGGTGCACGGTGCCCACTGGCAAGGTCAAGTGGTACGACGCGGAGAAGGGCTTCGGCTTCATCTCCGGGGACGACGGCGCGGACATCTTCCTCCACGCCAATGCCCTGCCCGAGGGCACGACGACGCTCAAGGGCGGTACCCGCGTGGACTACGGCGTCGTCGAGGGCCGCCGCGGCGCCCAGGCGCTGGCGGTCAAGGTCCTCGACACCCCGCCGAGCGTCGCCTCCAACCTGCGCCAGCGCGACCGCAAGAGCGCCGAGGACATGGCCGCGATCGTCGAGGACGTCATCAAGCTGCTGGACAACGTCGGCAACGGCCTGCGCCGCGGCCGCTACCCCGAGCGCGCCCAGGGCGCCAAGGTCGCGCAGGTCCTGCGCCGCATCGCCGACGACCTGGAGGGCTGAGATGGCACGCGCCAAAGACCGACGCCCGTGCTCGCGGCCGCCGTCGAGCCGGCCCCGCCGCGAGCTGCTCGAGGCGACGAAGGGGGAGGGCGTCGGCGAGCACGTCGGCTTCACCCTCGACGCCGACCGCCTCGGCACGCACTGGTTCGCCGCGACCCTGCCGGGCTACGGCGGCTGGCACTGGGCCGTCACCGTGACCCGCGCGCCCCGTGCCAAGAGCGCGACCGTGTGCGAGACCCAGCTGCTCCCCGGTGACGACGCGCTGCTGTCGCCGGAGTGGCTCCCGTGGGCCGACCGGCTCGCCCCCGGCGACGTCGGCCCCGGCGACGTGACCCCCAAGATCGAGGACGACCCCAACCTCGAGGCCGGCTTCGAGGCCACGGGCGAGGAGGACGTCGATGCCGTCGCCCTGTGGGAGCTCGGCCTCGGCCGCCCCCGCGTCCTGTCCGCCGAGGGCCGCGACCAGGCCGCCCAGCGCTGGTACGACGGCGCGCACGGACCGACCGCCGAGGTCGCGGTCAAGGCGCCGGCCCGCTGCGACGGCTGCGGCTACTTCCTGCCGATGGCGGGCGCGCTGCGCTCGGTCTTCGGCGTCTGCGCCAACGAGTGGAGCCCGAGCGACGGCGGCGTCGTCAGCCGCGACCACGGCTGCGGTGCCCACTCCGAGGTCGACATGGCCGCCCCCGAGCCCGAGAAGGTCGGCGAACCGATCCTCGACGACGAGATCCTGGAGACCCTGTGAGCACGACCGCCGGCAGTCCGTCGACGCAGGGCTCGGCCCTGGAGCGGTTCTTCAAGATCAGCGAGCGGGGGTCGACGGTCAGCCGTGAGGTCCGCGGCGGCTTCGCCACCTTCTTCACGATGGCCTACATCGTCGTGCTCAACCCCCTGATCATCGGCACCCAGGAGGACTCGACCGGAGGCTTCCTCGGTGGCGGTGACGGCCCCAACCTCGCGATGGTCGCGGCCTGCACGGCGCTCGTCGCCGGCGTCATGACGCTGCTCATGGGTGTCGTGGCCAACTACCCGCTGGCGCTCGCCGCGGGTCTGGGGCTCAACGCCTTCGTCGCCTTCGGCATCGCCAAGCTGCCGGAGATGACCTGGGCCGACGCGATGGGCCTGATCGTCCTGGAGGGCCTGATCATCCTTCTGCTCGTCCTCACCGGCTTCCGCAAGGCGGTGCTCCACGCGGTCCCGCCGCAGCTGAAGACTGCGATCAGCGTCGGCATCGGTCTCTTCATCACCGTCGTCGGCCTCGTCGACGCGGGCTTCGTCCGCAAGGCCGAAGGGGGTCCCCTGGGTGAGCTCGGCGTCGGCGGCTTCCTGGCTGGCTGGCCGCTCCTCGTCTTCGTCATCGGCCTCTTCATCATCATCACGCTGCACGTGCGTGGCGTGAAGGGCGCGATCCTCTACGGGATCCTCGGCACGACGATCCTCGCGATGGTCGTCGAGGCGGTCTTCGACATCGGCGGCCAGACCAATGCCAAGGGCGAGCTGGTCAACCCCACCGGCTGGGGGCTCAACGTGCCGAGCCTGCCGGACTCGCTCGTCGCGACCCCGGACTTCGGCCTGCTCGGCGACTTCAGCCTCCTCGGCTCCTTCGGCAAGATCGGCGTCGTCTCGGCGGCCCTGCTCGTCTTCACGATCCTGCTCGCCGACTTCTTCGACACGATGGGCACGATGGTCGCCGTCGGTGCCGAGGGTGACCTGCTCGACGAGGAGGGCAACCCGCCGGGCAGCCAGCGGATCCTCGTCGTCGACTCGATCGCCGCGGTCGCCGGTGGTGCCGCGTCGGTCAGCTCCAACACGAGCTACATCGAGTCCGCCTCCGGTGTCGGCGAGGGCGCCCGTACCGGCCTGGCCTCCGTCGTCACGGGCGTGCTCTTCCTGCTCGCGACCTTCCTCTCGCCGCTCGTCGCGGTCGTGCCCTACGAGGCCGCGACCCCGGCCCTGGTGCTCGTCGGATTCCTGATGATGCAGCAGGTCAAGGAGATCGACTGGGACGACCTCGAGATCGCCATCCCGGCCTTCCTGACGATCATCCTCATGCCCTTCACCTACTCGATCACCGCGGGCATCGGCGCCGGCTTCGTCAGCTATGTCTTCATCAAGGTGGTGCGCGGTCGTGCCGCGACGATCCACCCGCTGATGTGGCTCGTCGCCGCGCTCTTCGTCCTCTACTTCGGCATCGACCCGATCAAGGGGATCCTCGGCGTCGAGTGACCCCCTTCGAACCCTCAGACCGGGTCCTGCAGGGTTCCTTTTGACCATTTAGTTAGCACAGGTAATGAGTTGTGCTAACTTGTTGTCGGACGAAGGGAGAGCCGTGGCAGATCACGAGGTGGCCCAGCTGGGTGACGACGGGGTGAGCGCGCTCAGCGAGGACCTGCGACTGGCGTGCATGCGGATCAGCCGGCGGGTCCGCTTCGAGAGCGTCGACGTCATCGCGCCGCACCAGTTCTCCGTCCTCGCCCGGCTCGAGGACGGCCCCCTGACCCCGCGGGCCCTCGCCGACATCGAGAAGGTCTCGGCCCCGAGCATGACGCGCACCGTCGGCTGCCTCGCCGACGAGGGGCTCGTCGAGCGCCACGACGACCCGGAGGACGGGCGCCGGGTCCTCGTCGAGCTGACGGCCGACGGGCGCGAGGCCCTCACCGAGACCCGCCGCCGCCGGGACAAGTGGATGACCGAGCGGGTCGCCGAGCTGTCGGGGGCCGACCAGGCGACGCTCCAGGCCGCGACCACGATCCTGCGGGGGATCGCGGCCCGATGAGCCCGACCTTCGCCTCCCTGTCGATCCGCAACTACCGCATCTACGCCCTCGGCGCGATCATCTCCAACGTCGGCACCTGGATGGGCCGCGTCGCGCAGGACTGGGTCGTCCTCACCGAGCTGACCGACCACTCGGCGAGCGCGCTCGGCATCGTCACCGGTCTGCAGTTCCTGCCGATGCTCGTGCTCGCGCCGTGGACCGGAGCGGTGGTCGACCGCTACCCGAAGCGGGTGCTGCTCCTCATCACCCAGGCCGCGCTCGGCCTCGCCGCGCTCGCCGGCGGTCTCCTCGTCGTCACCGGCACCGCAGCGCTGTGGCACTTCTACCTGCTGGCCCTCGTCACCGGCATCGCGACCGCCTTCGACAACCCCACGCGGCAGACCTTCGTCTCCGAGATGGTGCCGCGCGAGCGGCTGAGCAATGCCGTGGCACTCAACAGCGCCTCCTTCAACCTCGGCCGGCTCATCGGCCCGGCCGTCGCGGGTCTGGTCATCGCCGGCATCGGCTCCGGGCAGGCGCTGCTCGTCAACTCGCTGTCCTTCGTCACCGTGATCATCGCGCTGCTGTCGATGCGGGCGAGCGAGCTGACCCCGGCGCCTCGGGTGACCGGCCGCGGGTCGGCGCTCGAGGGCCTGCGCTACGTGCGCGGTCGCCCCGACATCGTCCTCGTCATGGTGCTGATCTTCGTCCTGGGCACCTTCGGCATGAACTTCCAGATCACCATCGCGCTCATGGCGACCCAGGTCTTCGACAAGGGTGCGGAGGAGTACGGCCTGCTCGGCTCGGTCATGGCGATCGGCTCGCTGAGCGCCGCGCTCCTCGCCGCCCGCCGCAGCGAGCCGCGCCTGCGGGTGCTGCTGCTCTCGCTCGTCGGCTTCACCTTCGCCGCGACCGGCGCCGCCCTCGCCCCGACCTACGCGACCTTCGCCGTCGCGCTCGCCGCGTGCGGCCTGACCGCGCTCACGGCGATGACGACGGCCAACGCCATGGTCCAGATGCGCACCGAGGCGACGATGCGTGGCCGGGTCATGGCCCTCTACATGGCGATCTTCTTCGGCGGCACGCCGCTCGGCGCCCCGATCATCGGCTGGATCGGCGACGTCCTCGGCCCGCGCTGGACGATCGGCATCGGGGCGGCCGCGGTCGGGATCACGCTCGTGGTGGTGTCGATCTGGCTCGGTCGGCACGAGAATGTCGAGGTGACCTACTCCAGCCAGCGCCGCCCGCGCGTGCGGGTGCTCTCGACCCCGACCCACGACGTCCCCGAGGCCGCCCGATGACCCCGCGGTTTCGCCGGGTCATGACCTGGCTCGTACTCGGCTCGCTCGTCCTCGTCGCGGTCCTCTCGGCCTTCCTCTGAGCCTGCCTACGGCACGGTCGCCGGAAAACCCGGCCGCGGACGGGGCATCGGCCGGGCGCGTCGAGCAGCG
>NZ_JBNFOF010000176.1:0-6468 GCF_057364645.1 Janibacter sp. CFPM2_SD2 | reverse complement strand
CGGCAGGCGGGCGGCCGTCGCGACCTCGTCCGACCTGCGGCGGGCCCGAGCCCGATGCGGTGGCCACGGCAGTCGCCGCCCCCGTGACGAGCCGGGTCTCCTCGGCGGCGCCGGGGTGGCGCAGGTCGACTGCTTCGACGAAGGGGGTGAGCAGCGAGTGCCGCGTCGACCACTCGCGGGCGTGGGTGTGCAGACCCCACTGGATGACGAGGATCGCCGGGAGGAAGAGGACCGCCGACGCCAGCCCGAGGCCGGCCGGGGCCCAGAGGACGACGAAGAGGTAGGCCGCGAGCGCGTAGCTGGAGTACGAGGAGACGACCTGCGGCACGAGGTCGGCGACGATGGCGCGCAGCGAGCCGTCGGAGCTGAGCTGGATGACGACGGCGAGGAGGATCGCGTTGGTCAGACTCGCCGCGACCGCGGCGGCGCCCATCTGGAGGGCCAGTCCCACCGGGTCGACGAACTCGTCGGTCCCGAGCTGAGTCCCACCAGCGGCGGCGTAGGCCGCGGAGCTGGCAACGACGATGAGAACGCGCTGCCCGGCGTTGAAGACGCGCTTGACGAGTTCAGCGCGGTCGAAGGCCAACGGGACGAGCGCCACGAGGATCGCGCCGACGGGTCCGGTGAGGGGGATCGCTCCCATCTGCACGATGGGAGCGACGGAGACCTGCATCGGCCCCAGTGCCTGCGCGCGGCCGATGGTGCTGAGGCAGGCCACGACGACGGTGGCGGCCACCCAAGTGAAGTGATGAGGAAGTCCGGCAACGAGAGTGGTCGCGAGCGTCGCGACCAGCGCCGCAGCTGCTACTCCTGCGACGTATGCGTTGGTCGACCGGTCAGGGGTCGACCCAGGCGTCTGGCTCAGGCGTCGCCGAGGTGGGTGCTGCCGGCGTCAGGCGCCGCCCACTCCCAGTTGTCAGCATTGCCGCCCGCCCACTCGAAGTTGGCGGAGGTCTTGGCCCACTCCCAGTTGTCCCCGGTGGTGCCCGCCCACTCGTAGTTGGCGGCACGGAAGCCGAGGAAGCCGGCGAGGGACAGGGCCATCGTGGCGGCGCCGAGCATCACAGTGATCTTCTTCACGTGGTCGATTATGCCACCTGAGCGGGGTCCGACGGAACCACCACGACTGAGTTCACACGCGCGCGTGTGACAGAATGGCGCGTTGTTCTGAGTCCCGCTCCGGTGGGACACCACCGTCAAGGAGTCACCATGAGCAAGCGCGCCCGCAAGCGTCGCTCCCGCAAGGGCAAGGCCGCCAACCACGGCAAGAAGCCCAACAGCTGAGCACTGCACCACCCCGAAGGGGACCGCACCGGATCACCGGCGCGGCCCCCTTCGCGTGTCTCCGCTGGTCGCCACCACCCGCTGGTCGAGGCGCGAGGCCGCCGGGGCGCGGCCCCGCATACGCCGTTGCTCCGTACGGCGGGCACGGCCTGGCTCGTCGTACGGAGCAACGGCATAGCACTCCAGGAGACCCCTTGGAGCGACGCTCCCGGTACCCCCAGACCCGGCCACCGGGACGGGAATGGGGACGAGCGTTGGGCTGTTGGACCGCGGGAAGACATGCCGCGAAGGACAGGAGTCCAGGTGCTCGTACTGCACGCCGGAGAGCGCACCGCCACCCCGCTAGGGTGGAGCGCGATGACTGAACCCACGACCGACGAGCTGGCCGCCCAGGCGCAGGCCGATGCCGACGTCGACGTCGCCTCCGAGACCACCGAGCAGCGGCGCGCGCGATTTGAGCGCGAGGCGATGCCGCTGCTCGACCAGCTGTACTCCGCCGCCCTGCGCAACACGCGCAACCCCACCGACGCGGAGGACCTGGTCCAGGAGACCTACGCGAAGGCCTTCGCCGCCTTCCACCAGTACGGCCGGGGACCAACCTCAAGGCGTGGATGTACCGCATCCTCACCAACACCTACATCAACAGCTATCGCAAGAAGCAGCGCGAGCCGAAGCAGTCCGACTCCCCCGAGGTCGAGGACTACCAGCTGCACAAGGCGGAGCAGCACACCAGCCGTGGGCTGCGCTCGGCCGAGGTCGAGGCGCTCGACCGCATGCCCGACACCGAGGTCAAGCGCGCGCTGCAAGAGCTGCCCGACGACTTCCGCATGGCGGTCTACCTCGCCGACGTCGAGGGATTCGCCTACAAGGAGATCGCCGAGATCATGGGCACGCCCATCGGCACCGTCATGTCGCGCCTCCACCGCGGCCGCCGGCAGCTGAGGGAAAAGCTGAGCGACTACGCCGCCGAGCGCGGCGTGGCGAGCGCGAAGGGGACGCAGGCATGAGCCACCCCGACCACATGGACTGCTCGCAGGCCCTGCTGCGGATGATGGAGTACGTCGACGGCGAGATGACCGCCGAGGACGCCCGCGACTTCGCCGCCCACCTGGCCTCCTGCAGCCCCTGCCTCGCCGAGCACGACCTCGACCAGGTCCTGCGCGAGGTCGTGCACCGCTCGTGCGCGCAGGAGCAGGCTCCCCCGCAGCTGCGGGCGACGATCATGCAGCGCATCACGACGATCTGCGACGACGGGTCGTGGAGCGAGGTCACGCAGGTGCGTCAGATCTCGACCGAGGGCTGACGGGGCCCACAGGTCAGGCACAACCGGCGTCATTACAGTGACGCCCATGCGCGTCCTCGTCACCGGCGGAGCCGGCTACATCGGCTCCCACACCGTCGTCCAGCTCATCGCCGCCGGCCATCAGCCCGTCGTCGTCGACAGCTTCGTCAACTCCCGGCCGAGCGTCATCCCACGCCTCGAGGAGTTGACCGGTGAGCACGTCGAGACGCATGCCCTCGACCTGCGCGACGTCGACAAGACGGCGGCGCTCTTCGCCGACGGCGGCTTCGACGCGGTGATCCACTTCGCCGGACTCAAGGCCGTCGGCGAGTCCGGGGAGATCCCGCTCGAGTACTACGACAACAACCTCGGCTCGACCTTTTCGCTCCTGCGAGCCATGGAGAGCCACGACGTGCGGCGTCTCGTCTTCTCGTCCTCCGCAACGGTCTACGGCGAGACGACCACGGTCCCGATGCCGGAGGAGCTGCCGACCAGCGCCACCAACCCATACGGCTGGACCAAGGTCATGCAGGAGCAGATCTTGCGGGACGTGGCGGCCACCGGCACGGCGCAGGTCGCGCTGCTGCGCTACTTCAACCCCGTCGGCGCGCACGCCTCGGGCCGGATCGGCGAGGACCCACAGGGTGTGCCCAACAACCTCATGCCCTTCGTCGCGCAGGTCGCGGTCGGACGAAGGGAGCGGCTCCAGGTCTTCGGTGCCGACTACCCGACACCGGACGGGACCCCCCTTCGTGACTACATCCACGTCGAGGACCTCGCCGCCGGCCACGTCGCGGCCCTGACGTACCTCGACGAGCACCCGGAGGTGTCAGTGCGCGAGTGGAACCTCGGCACCGGCCGCGGCACGTCGGTGCTCGAGATGGTCGCGGCCTTCGAGGCCGGCAGCGGCCGCCCTGTGCCCTACGAGGTCGTGGGCCGTCGCGCCGGAGATCTGGCCGCCGTCTATGCCGACCCGACCCGGGCCGAGACCGAGCTGGGCTGGCGGGCCACCCGGACCATCGAGGACATGTGCGCCGACACCTGGCGGTGGCAGTCGGCCAACCCTCAGGGCTACCCGGGCTGACCTCCTTCGGCCCAACCCCGCTCCTGTCGAAGAAGGAACGCCCGCTCGAGCGGGCGTTCCTTCTTCGATACATCGGCGACGGGCTCAGTCAGCCAGGCGGAAGCGGGTGGCGCGGGCGCGCGCCTTGAGGCCCTTCATCCCCTTCGTCGCCAGGATCTGGATCGTCTGGCGCAGCGAGGTGTCGTTGGGCAGGGAGAGGCGGATGATCTCGCTCCACGCGGAGGCGACCTGCTTGGGCAGGGGGCCGGTGACGTAGTCGAGGTCGTACCTGTCGAAGAGCGCCCGGATCTGCGGGGCGATCTCCTGGTAGCGGCGGCTCGGCATGTCGGGGAAGAGGTGGTGCTCGATCTGGTAGCTGAGGTTGCCGGTCATGACGTGCATGGCCGTCGACCCGGAGATGTTGGCGGAGCCGAGCATCTGGCGCAGGTACCACTCGCCGCGGGTCTCGCCCTCGATCGAGGTCTTGGTGAAGGTGCGCACGCCCGCCGGGAAGTGGCCGCACATGATGACCGAGTGCGTCCAGTAGTTGCGCACGAGGTTGGACACGGCATTGGCCGCGAGGGTCGACAGGAAGTTGGGCCCGGAGAGCAGCGGGAAGAGCAGGTAGTCCTTCGCGGCCTGCTTCTTGATCTTGTTGACGACCTGCTTGGCCTCGGCGCGCCACTGGGGGTTGTCGTGGCGGGTCGGCCAGTTCTTGCCGAGCTCGAGGTCGTAGGCGGCGATGCCGTACTCGAAGAGGGTCGCGTTGATGAACTGCGTGACCGGCTGGATCAGGTAGCCGGGGTACCACTTCTGCGCGTCGTCGACCCGCATGATCCCGTAGCCGAGGTCGTTGTCGTGGCCGACGACGTTGGTGTAGGTGTGGTGCACCTTGTTGTGGCTGTTCTTCCAGTGCGCGGCCGGGGTGACGTTGTCCCACTCCCACACCGAGGAGTGGATCTTCGGGTCGCGCATCCAGTCCCACTGGCCGTGGATGATGTTGTGCCCGATCTCCATGTTGTCGAGGATCTTGGCGACGCTCAGCCCGGCGGTCCCGGCGACCCAGGCGATCGGGTTGCCGCTGAAGAGCAGGACCGCGCGGGAGCCCATCTCGAGGTAGCGCTGCGTCGTGATCATCCGACGGATGTAGCGGGCGTCGGCCTCGCCGAGGTCGTCCATGACCGACGCGCGGATCGCGTCGAGCTCGCGGCCGATGTCCTCGATGTCGTCGGGGGTCAGGTGCGCGATCGGGTCGTCGGTCGCGTTGACCCGGGTGTGGACGACGTCGGAGCGGCCGCCGGTGATCCGGGCGTCGGGGGTGCGGGTGGGGCGCTCGAGAGTTGCGGTCATGGTCACTTCTCCTGGGTCTCGATCGTGCAGGCGCCGGCGACGGCGGAGATGCAGGTCTGCACCTTGACCGCCGGGTCGTCGGGAGTGGTCGTGGTCAGCTCGCCGGTGCGCAGGTCGCGCACGGAGCCGTCGGTCATGGGCAGCACGCAGCCGAAGCAGATGCCCATCCGGCAGCCGCTCGGCATGAGGACGCCGGCGTCCTCGGCCGCGTCGAGGATCGTCGTGCCGCCGTCGAGGTCGAGCGTGGTCGTGTCCGACCCCACGCGAAGGGAGGCGGTCCCCCCTTCGCCCGCCTCGACGACGCTCGGGCGGAAGCGCTCCACGTGCAGCAGCTCGGTGTGGCCGTGCGCCGCGTAGTGCTCCTCGAAGGCGTCGAGCATCGGGGTCGGGCCGCAGATCCACGTCTCGCGCTCGCGCCAGTCGGGGACGACCTCGTCGAGCTGGTCGGGCGTGAACATGCCCTCGTCGTCGGTGTGCCGGACGATGGCCCGCACGCCGGTCGGGGCGTCGGCGAGCTCACGGGCGAAGATCACGTCATCGGCCGTCGGCGCGGAGTGCGCGTGGACGACGTCGAGACCGTCGAAGTCGTGGTTGCGCAGCATGCCCATGACCGGCGTGATGCCGGAGCCGCCGGTGAGGAAGAGGACCTTGGCCGGCACCGACTGCGGCAGGACGAAGTCGCCGCTCGCCTGGTCGATCTGGATGATCGCGCCGGGCCGGGCGTGGTGCACGAGGTGCTGCGAGACGAGGCCGTCGGGCATCGCCTTGACGGTGATCGAGATCAGGCCGTCGCGGGCGCTCGTGTCGGACGTCAGGGAGTAGGCGCGCCAGTGGCGCACGCCGTCGACGTCGACGCCGACGCGGATGTACTGGCCGGGCGCGTGGCCCTGCCAGTCGCGGCCGGGGCGGATCGTGATCGTCGCGGCGTCGCGGGTCTCGGGCGTGATCGCCACGATCCGACCGCGCAGGTCGGCCCCGGAGCGAAGGGGGGCGAAGAGGTCGAGGTAGTCGTCCGGCACGATCGGCGTCGCCAGGCTGTGCGCGATGCGAACGGCGGCGTCACGGAGCGAGCGTGCGCTGCCCGCGGGGCGGGGACGGGACGCTGTAGCTGTCATGCCTCCATCCTCCCGCCTCAACCCCTCGCTCCTGCTGTCCTTCACGAGTAGGGTTCGTGGCACCCGTTTGTTCGCTCGGGATAAAGGGGTGGCGAAGGGAGCGGCAGTGGCAGCAGGTGAGTCCGGGCGCACGGCCCGGCAGGCGGCGGGGCTCGTGCTCGACGAGGCGACGGTCGCCGCCCTTCGTGCGCAGCTGCCGCGGGTGGCGTCGGTCGTCGTCGCCGAGGTCATGCACCAGGTGCCGGCCTACGACGTGCCCTTCCAGGGCCGGATGGGCAAGATCATCGAGCGGGCCGTGCAGGTCTCGCTCGCGAGCTTCGTCACCCTCGCCGCCGGCGCCGCGCCGCAGGGGGCTCCCCGTCGGGGGTGGGGCG
>NZ_JBNFOF010000175.1:0-6508 GCF_057364645.1 Janibacter sp. CFPM2_SD2 | reverse complement strand
TCCCTTCGGCCGTCGGCGACCGTGAGCTCGTCGCACGTGGGCCGCCGAGGCCCTGCGCATCGCCGCCTGGCGCCCGCGCCTCGGCGCCGAGACCGACCACCGGACGATCGCCCACGAGCTCGACTGGCTGCGCACCGCGGTCCACTTGCACAAGGGCTGCTACCGCGGGCAGGAGACGATCGCCCGGGTGCACAACCTCGGTCGCCCGCCGCGCCGACTGGCCTTCCTCCACCTCGACGGGTCCGGCCACACCCTGCCCGAGGTCGGGGCCGAGGTGCTCCTCGGCGACAAGGTCGTCGGCCGCATCACCTCCCGTGCTCGGCACCACGAGGACGGTCCCATCGCCCTCGCCGTGCTCAAGCGCAACACCGACGACGCCGCCGACCTGCTCGTCGCCCCCGACGTCGCGGCGGCGCAGACGGTGATCGTCCCGCGCTGACGGCGCTGCGCCCGGAGGTGACTCCGCTCACCAACCGCTGCCTACGGCTTGCACATGCTAACTACGGCAAGCACAATGGTGGCCATGTCGAAGAATCCGCTGGAGGGCCTGCCGAGCCACCTCGGCAACTCCTTGGGCGACTACCTGCGTGAGCAGCGCGTCCTGGCCAAGCTCTCCGTGCGGCAGCTGTCGGCGCTGGCCGGGATCTCCAACCCCTATCTCTCCCAGATTGAGCGGGGGGTCAAGCGGCCGAGCGCCGACATCCTCCAGCAGATCGCCAGGGGCCTGTCCATCTCGGCCGAGACCCTCTACGTCCAGGCGGGTCTGCTCGACCCCAAGGACGCGGCCGCGGAGGCCGGGGCCACGACCCGGGCCGCCATCCGCACCGACCCCGCGCTGACCGCACGTCAGCGTCAGACCCTGCTCGAGATCTACGAGTCCTTCGTCGGCGCGGAGCCCGCGACGTCGCAGGACACGGCCGAGCCGTCGCGCCCGACCCCTCGGGCACGGGCGACGCGCAAGGCGGCCAAGCAGGCGAAGGGGGCCGTACCGGCCTCCGGGGGCACGGCCACGAAGAAGGCCGCCACGAAGAAGGCCAGCACAGCGAAGGTCGCCAAGAGCACGGCCAGCACCACCACGGCCGGCACCAAGAAGAAGGCCGCCGGCACGGCGGCCAGCACGAAGGGCTCGACGTCGTCGTCGGGCTCGAAGACCGCGGCCCCGGCCGCCAAGCGCGCACCGCGCGGGTCGCAGTCCTCGTCTCGCTCGACTACCACCAGGAGAACCTCATGAGCGTCACCACCACCGTCAAGAAGGTCGTCACCGACCAGACCTACGCCACCATCGGCGCCACCGACCTGACCGTGGAGACCTTCCGCGGCTACACCTCGCAGATCGCCGCCCTGCGCGCCGAGCTCGAGCCGAAGAAGGTCCAGGCCCGCGTCAAGGCCGCCCCGGCCGACGCGCAGGCCTACTACGCCGACCTCACCAAGCGCGGCGAGGCCCTCGTGACCCGCATCAAGAAGCAGAAGGCCACCCAGGACCTCGTGGGCCAGGCCGAGGCGACCGTCGCCCTCGGCAAGGGTGTCGTCACCACGGTCAAGAAGGCCGTCGCCGACGTCGAGCGCTCCGCCAAGGCCACGCTGACCATCGGTCGCAAGGAGGCCGTCAAGGCTGCCGAGGCCGTCAAGGACTCCGTGGACGTCGACGTCAAGGTCGACACCGCCAAGGCGAAGAAGGCCGTCTCCACCTCCGCCAAGCGCACCACCACGGCGGCCAAGCGCACCAACACCACCGCCAAGAAGGCTGCGACCCGCACCCGCACCGCCACCAAGTCGACCGCGACCGCCGCCAAGAAGACGGCCGCCAAGACCACCCAGGCCGCCGAGAAGGCTGCCGAGAAGGTCGGCGACTGAAGGAATCCGGCTCCGGCTCCGTCCGCGGAGCAGCCGACGCTGTGGTGATCGACGGTGCCTGAGGTGCGAGGAACGAGCCTCGAAGGCTAGCCTCCGGCAGGTGACCGCACCGGCCCCCGACACCACAGCCCTCGACGACGCCCCCGTGCTGGTCCACGTGACCCGCGGGGGCTTCGTCGAGTCCGCCCACCGCGCGACGCTCGTCGCGACCGACGGCGACGGGGGGACCCCCTTCGTCACGGTCGGGTCGACGACCCCGTGCTGCCACGCTCCTCGCTCAAGCCGGTCCAGGCGCTCGCGATGGTCCGCCTCGGTCTCGACCTGCCGCCCCACCTGCTCGCGCTCGTCTGCTCGAGCCACTCCGGCGAGACCGTCCACCGCGAGGCGGTCGCCGAGATCCTCGCGACCGCCGACCTGGGGCTCGACGCGCTGCGCACGACCCCCTCGCTGCGCTCGGCGAGCTCGAGCACGCCCGCTGGCTCGCCGCCGGCGAGGCGCCGACGCCGGTCGCCATGGACTGCTCCGGCAAGCACGCCGGCATGCTCGTCACCTGCGTGCTCCAGGGCTGGCCCACCGAGACCTACCTCGACCCCGAGCACCCCCTGCAGGTCGCGATCCGCGAGACCGTCGCCGAGGTCGTCGGCCCGGTGACCCACACGACCGTCGACGGCTGCGGGGCACCGCTCTTCGCCGTGCCGCTGTCCGGTCTGGCGGCGGCCTTCGGCTCCCTCGCCGGGGCCGACGCCACGACGGACGAAGGGAGGGTCGCCGCGGCCATGCGCACCGCGCCGGAGATGGTCGGCGGCACCGGCCGCGACGTCACCGCCTTCATGCGGGCCGTGCCGGGGCTCATCGCCAAGGACGGGGCCGAGTCGGTGTACGCCGCCGGCCTCGACGACGGGCGCGGCATCGGCGATCAAGGTGGCCGACGGGGCCCCCGGTCGCCCGGGCCCCGGCAGGGCCTGCTCGCCCACGCCCTCATGGCTCTGGGGCGCCGACACCCCGGCCCTGCGCGAGCTCGCCGACCAGCCCGTCCTCGGCCACGGCCGACCGGTCGGCGCCGTCGAGGTGCTCGACCTGACGACCTCGTGAGGACCGTCCTGCAGCGGGTCGCCTCCGCCCGGGTGCTCGTCGACGACGAGGTCGTCGGCGAGATCGGCCCGGGCCTGCTCGCCCTCGTCGGCGTCACCCACGACGACGGCCCCGACGACGTCGCGACGACGGTGCGCAAGATCGCCGAGCTGCGGATCATGGCCGACGAGACCTCGGTGGCCGACAGCGGGGGAGGGGTGCTCGTCGTCAGCCAGTTCACCCTCCACGCCGACGTGCGCAAGGGCCGCCGACCGTCGTGGAATGCCGCCGCCCCCGGACCCGTCGCCGAGCCGCTCGTCGACGCGGTGGCCGAGGGCCTGCGCGAGCGCGGGGTCGAGGTCGCGACCGGTCGCTTCGGCGCCGACATGCAGATCGACCTGCGCGCCGACGGTCCGGTGACCATCGTCGTCGACGTGCCCGCCTAGGCTGGCGGTGTGCAGATCTTCTCGAGCATCCAGGCGACGATCGTCCTCGTCCTGAGCCTCCTCGCGCTCGGTGCCGAGGTCTTCGCGCTCGTCCACGCGGTGCGGCAGCGGCCCGATGCCTTCACTGCGACGGGCAAGCAGTCCAAGACCTTCTGGGTCGCCGCGCTGGCGATCGCGACGCTCATGGGTGTCGCCGCGGTCGGCGGTGTCGGGCTGCTGGCGATCATCGGCATCGTCGTCGCGGGCGTCTACCTCGCCGACGTGCGTCCGGCGATCGACGAGATCCTCGGTCGCCGTCGGTGAGTCGGGCACAATGACCACGGACCGCACCACGAGCCAGGGGGACCCGTCGTGACCGACCTGCCGGACCCGCGCCCGGACGTCTTCGTCTCGGAGCGCCCGTGGGGGCGCTTCGAGCAGCTGACGCTCAACGAACCGACGACGGTCAAGATCATCACCGTCGCCCCGGGGCACCGCCTCTCGCTGCAGACCCACGCGCTGCGGGCCGAGCTGTGGCAGGTGCTCGACGGGCCGATCGACGTCACGGTCGGTGACGAGACCTGGTCGGCGCAGCCCGGCGAGCGGATCTGGGTCGAGCGGGGGGCCGTGCACCGCATGGGCAACTCCACGCAGCAGCCGGGCCGGGTCCTCGAGATCGGCTACGGCGAGTTCGACGAGGACGACATCGTGCGCCTCGAGGACGACTACCAGCGCTGAGCCAGCGGGCCCCCGCGGGGCGCGACGAGCGACCACGGCACGGTGAGCTCCCCGAGGCGCCAGCGCGCCGCACCCCCGAGCACCGGCACCTGCCGGGCGATGTCACCCCAGGCGGCTACGGCCTGCTGCCGGGCCCCGTAGGGGGCGAAGGGGGAGGAGCGTCGCCACGCCTCGTCGACGAGCAGGAGCAGCTCGTGCACCGGCTCGCCGGGGACGTTGCGGTGGATCAGCGCCTTGGGCAGGCGCTCGGCGACGACCGACGGTGGTCGGTCCGGGCCGAGGTCGCGCAGCCGCCACGACAGGGTGAGGGTGCGCGGGCCCTCGGCGTCGAGGGTCACCCAGCTGCCGAGCCGACCGAGCTCGTCGCACGTGCCCTCGACGAGGATCCCCAGCGGGTCGAGCCGGTCGACCATCGTGCGCCACGGGCCCTCGACCTCGGTCTCGTCGTACTGCCGCAGCACGTTGAAGGCCCGCAGCACCCGCACCTGCGCGTCACCCGGCAGCGGCACCTCGAAGCCCCCGAGCGCGAAGTCCACCCCGGGCCCCGTCCAGGCCTGCGCCGTCGCCACCCGCTGCGGGTCGATCTCCAGGCCCGTGACGTGTGCGTCGGGCCGCACCGTGCGCACCCGCTGCGCCCACTCGGCGGTCGTGACCCCGCTCGCGCCGTGGCCGAGGTCGACGAGGTGCGGCGGGTCCCCCTTCGTCAGGACGTCGCGATGGGTCGCCAGCAGCCACCGGTCGCAGCGACGCAGGCGGTTGGGGTTGGTCGTCCCACGGGTGATGTTGCCGAGGGGGCGCTGGCTGGGCACCCCGGCAGCGTAGGCGCTGCGCGGAACTACGCTGGTGCACGTGTGGCGTACCGACCGACGGGTGAGCTGGAGCATGGTCTCCCTCGTGGCCTCCCTGTGCGGCGCGTTCCTGCTCGCCGCGGTCATCTGGGTGCCGCCAGCGCTCGGCCGGGACTCGGGCCTGCGGCCGGTCCAGCCGGGCCTGCTCGTCGTGGCCCCCGAGGCGGGCGGTGTCGTGACCCTCGGCGAGGGCCGCGCGGTCCAGCTCGACGACACCGGGCTGCGGGTGACCTCGCGCGGCAACACGCTGTTTCGCACGGTCCGCGGCGGCTCGCCGGTGTCGGCCCTCCTCGGCGACGTCGAGGGACGTGGTGACGGGCGCAGCGAGCAGATCACGCACACGCTGAGCAACCTTGAGGTCGACCGCCTGTCGATCCGCGAGGGCGAGGTCACCTGGTCGGGCCGGCTCACCGGCGACGACCGCAGCCTGCCGGTCACCCTCACCGTGCGTCTCGAGGGGGTGCTCATCACCCTCACCGCCACGGCGAAGGGGGCGGATGCCGTCGTCGTGCACTCGCACCAGGAGCTGGCGACCCGTGGTCGCCAGCCGGGGCTGCCGGAGCGCCTGCTGCGCAAGCGGGCGTGGTGGGTCGGCCCGGGGGCGGCGCCCGTCGCGGACGCCTACTCGACGCAGCTCGGCACGACGATCGGGATCGGTCCGCGAGGGACCGCCCGCGGCGTCGACCTGCGTCGGATGGGTCACACCGACCTGCACGTGTGGTCGCCGTCGGCGACAGTGGCCATGACCAGCTATCGGAGGACGGTGGAGGAGTGACGCAGCAACGCATCCGGCGGGTGGCGATGGTCTCGGTCCACACCTCGCCCCTGGCCCAGCCCGGCACGGGCGATGCCGGGGGGCTCAACGTCTACGTCGTCGAGTCGGCCCGCGAGCTGGCCGCGCGGGGCGTCGAGGTCGAGATCTTCACCCGCCGCACTGCCGCCGACCTGCCCGACGTCGTCGAGATGTTCCCTGGCGTGACCGTGCGGCACGTCGACGCCGGGCCCTACGAGGGCCTGGCCAAGGAGGACCTGCCGGGGCAGCTGTGCGCCTTCGCCGCGGGCATCATGCGCGAGATCGCGCGGGTGCCCCAGGGGCACTACGACGTCGCCCACTCGCACTACTGGCTCTCCGGCCAGGTCGGCTGGCTCGTCGCCGAGCGCTGGCAGGTGCCCCTCGTGCACACGATGCACACGATGGCGCGGGTGAAGAACCGCCAGCTCGCCGACGACGACGTGCCCGAGCCGCCCGGCCGGGAGATCGGCGAGGACCAGGTGGTCGACATCGCCGACCGGCTCGTCGCCAACACCGACCGCGAGGCGAGCGAGCTCGTCGACTACTACGGCGCCGACCCGGACAAGGTGGTCGTCGTTCCCCCCGGGGTCGACCTCGAGACCTTCGTCCCCGGCGACCGTGGTGAGGCCCGGGCCTCGCTCGGGCTCGCCGACGATGCCGTCGTCCTGCTCTTCGTCGGTCGGATCCAGCCGCTCAAGGCGCCCCGACGTGCTCGTGCGCGCCGCCGCGGAGCTGCTCGAGCGCCGACCCGAGCTGCGCGAGCGGCTCGTCGTCGTCGT
>NZ_JBNFOF010000174.1:0-6549 GCF_057364645.1 Janibacter sp. CFPM2_SD2 | reverse complement strand
CGGGAGGGCACGGTCCTCCGACGAGCGGGTCTTCGACGCCGTCGTCGAGGCGGTGCGGGCGGTCGCGTCCGGCCGCGACTACGACGACGACCCCGTGTGACCGCCCGTCCTCGACGACGTGCGGACACGGCGAAGGGGGCCGGTCACCTCGCGGTGACCGGCCCCCTTCGACAGGTTGTCAGCTCAGAGCGAGTTGACGCGCTTGGCCAGGGCCGACTTCTTGTTGGCGGCCTGGTTGGCGTGGATGACACCCTTGCTCACGGCCTTGTCGAGCTTCTTGCCGGCGGTGACGAGGGCAGCCTGGGCAGCCTCGGCGTCGCCGGCGTCGGCGGCCGTGCGGACCTTGCGGATCCACGTGCGCAGCTCGGACTTGTAGGCGCGGTTGCGCTCGGTCCGGGCGGCGTTCGTCTTGACGCGCTTGATCTGGGACTTGATGTTTGCCACGAGAGTTCTTTCTGGTTCGGTCGAAGGTTGCCGTTAGAGGGCGGCAAGACGTCTCGGGACCGGCGTGGGGACACCGTGGGAGAGACGCCCTGGGTCGTGCTGTCGTGCGCGCACGACCATGCGCGCACGCAAGCGACAAATCTATCAGCGGCTCCGGTCGCGGCCAAACTCGCGGGTGATCGTCAGGATCGCCTTCTCGACGGCGTAGACGGGGTCGCGTCCGCCGCCCTTGACCTCGAAGTCGGCGGCCGCGACGGCCTGGATGCTGCGGCCCAGCCCGGCACCCGTCCAGCCCTGGAGCGAACGGCGTGCCTTGTCGACCTGCCAGGGCGCCATGCCGAGGTCTCGGGCCAGGTCGGCGCTGCGGCCACGGCCCGCTCCCCCCGACCTTGGCGAGCTGGCGCAGCTGCTGGGCGAGGACGGCGACGATCGGCACCGGGTCGACGCCGACGTTGACCGCATGGCGCAGCAGCCGCAGCGCCTCGCCGGTCTGCCCGGCGACCGCGGCATCGGCGACCTTGAACCCCGTCGCCTCGACCCGACCCCCGTGGTAGCGCTCGACGACATCGGCGTCGATCGTGCCGGTCGTGTCGTCGACGAGCTGCTGGCAGGCGGAGGCGAGCTCGCGCACGTCCTTGCCGACCGCCTCGACGAGGGCCTGGACGGCCTCGCTCGTCGCCTTGCGACGGCTGCGGCGGAACTCGTTGGTCACGAAGTCGGCCTTGTCGCGGTCGCTTTTGATCGCCGGGGCCTCGAGCACGAGCGCCTTGGCCTTCTTGAGCGTGTCGAGCACCTTCTTGCCCTTGTTGCCCGAGGCATGGGTGACGACGAGGGTCACCGAGTCCTCGGGGTCGGCGAGGTAGGCGAGCAGGTCGACCTGCAGCGCGTCGGGCGCCTGGTGCAGGTCGCGCACGACGATGAGCTTGTCCTCGCCGAAGAGCGAGGGGCCGGCCTGGACGGTGAGCGCGCCCTCCTCGTAGCCCTCGGCCCGCAGGGTGACGACCTCGAGCTCGGGCGAGGTCACCCGCACGTCGGCGATCACCTGCTCGACGGCACGGTCCGCGAGCACCGTCTCGGGTCCCTGGACGAGGACGAAGGGGGGCGTGCTCAAAACAGGGCCACCCGCGGCACCGTCGGGAAGATCTCGTCGAGCTCGGCCTCGTCGTCGGGGGTCGGCACCCAGGAGACGGCCGCGGCATTGGCCGCGATCTGCTCCGGGCGGGTCGCGCCGGCGATGACACTCGTGACGGCCGGGCGCGAGGCGAGCCACGAGAAGGCGACCTCGAGCTCGGTGAGGTCACGGGCCCGGGCGTAGTCGCCGAAGGCACGCAGCTGGTCGAGGTCGGCCTCCTCGAGCAGGTACTGGCGCGAGTGGGTCAGCCGGCTGCCCTCGGGCGCTGAGCCCGACGAGTACTTGCCGGTGAGCAGCCCGCTGGCGAGCGGGAAGTAGGGCAGCACACCGAGCCCGAAGTGCTCGGCCGCCGGGGTCACCTCGAGCTCGGCCCGGCGATCGAGGAGGTTGTAGTGGCTCTGGCTCGAGATGAAGCGCGCTCCCCCGCGGGCGCGCGCGGTGTGCTCGGCGTCGGCGATCTGCCAGCCGGCGAGGTTGGAGTGGCCGATGTAGCGCACCTTGCCCGCGCGCACGAGGTCGTCGAGCGCGTCGAGCGTCTCCTCGACGGGGGTCAGCGGGTCGGGCGTGTGCAGCTGGTAGAGGTCGATGCGGTCCGTGCCGAGCCGACGAAGGGAGGCCTCGACCGCGGTCGTGATGTAGCGCCGCGACCCGCGGGCACCGAAGTCGGGGCCGTTGGCCCCGCGCACGTCCATGCCGAACTTCGTCGCGACGACGACCTCGTCGCGGCGGCTGCCCAGGGCCCGGCCGAGCATGGTCTCGGAGAGGCCGGGCTCGGCGCCGTAGGTGTCGGCGACGTCGAAGAGGGTGATGCCCGCATCGAGCGCGGCGTGCACGACCGCGTCCGACCCCTCCTGGGTCCGGCTGGCGGTGCCCTCGCGGCCGAGGTTGTTGCACCCCAGCCCGACGGCGGAGACGGTGAGACCGGAGCGGCCGAGACGACGAAGTTCCATGGGCGACAGGCTAGCCGCGGGGTGGGACAGCCAGACCGAGCGTCTGGGCCCGGGCGGCGACGGCGTCCTCGTCGCGGTCGAGGGACTCGGCGAGCTCGGTCAGGGGCAGCCCGAGGTCGACCCCGTCGCGCAGCTCGTCGTCGTCCTGGGCGGACCAGCCCTCGCCACGGACGACGGCCGTGCGCGCCCCGTCGGCCGGACCGGGGTCGGCGACCGGCGCGCTCGCCTGGCCGGTCATGCCGCGCCGGCCGGGCTCGGCGACCGGCTGCGGCGGGGGCGCGATCTGGTCAAGCCGGCGCAGCGCACCGAGCACGAGATCGCGGTCGGTCGTCGGCCAGAAGGGCGGCAGCGAGCGCTGGAGGAAGCCCGCGTAGCGCGCCTTGATCATCCGGTGGTCGAGGAAGGCGACGACGCCCCGGTCGTCCCCGCGGCGGATCAGCCGCCCGGCGCCCTGGGCCAGGCGGAGCGCCGCGTGGGTGGCGGAGACGGCCATGAAGCCGTTGCCCCCGCGCCGGGCGATCTCCTGGGTGCGCGCCGAGGAGAGCGGGTCGTCGGGTCGCGGGAAGGGGATGCGGTCGATGAGCACGAGCTGACAGCTGCTGCCGGGGACGTCGACGCCCTGCCACAGCGTGAGCGTGCCGAAGAGGATCGTGCGCGGGTCGCGGGCGAAGTCGCGCACGAGGGTGCCGATCATGTCCTCGCCCTGGCACAGCACCGGGACGTCGTCGCCGAGACGCTCGCGCATCGCCTCGGTCGCCTCCTTGGCCGCGCGCATCGACGAGAAGAGCCCAAGCGTGCGGCCACCGGCGGCCCGCACGAGGGCCTCGATCTCGTCGAGGGTCTGCGGGGCCAGCCCGTCGCGCCCCGGCGCCGGCAGGTGCTCGGCGACGTAGGCGATGCCCTGCTGGGCGTAGTCGAAGGGGGACCCGACGTCCAGGCCGGTCCACTCGGGTGCTCCCGGCCCACGCAGCCCGAGCGTGCCGGCGACGGCGTCGAAGGTGCCGCCGAGCTCGAGGGTCGCCGAGGTGAGCACGACCGTGCGGTCGCGCACCCCCTCGTCATCGTCGCTGGCCCCGGTGCCGAAGATCCGCTCGCGCATACGCATCGCGACGCTCATCGGCGCCACGCGCAGCAGCGGGCCGCGTCGCAGGTCGCGGCTGACCCAGATGACGTCGAGCACGTGCTCCTCGAGCATCCGGGCCGCGGTGTCGTGGACCTCCTCGACGGCGACGAGGGCGACCTGACGGGTGCCGTCGACCTGCTCCCCCTTCGGCGGCTTCATCTCCGTCAGGAGCGAGCGGGCGACGTCCCCGGCAGCGGCCGAGCACGGCGGCGAGCGCGTCGGGGATGCCGGTGGCCAGGCGCCCTCGGGCGCCTCCTCGAGCACGGCCTCGAGATCCGACCCGAGGTCGTCGAGGACCTCGGACGAGTCGGCGAACTTGCGGGCCCGCTTGGCCGCCGCCCGCAGCCCGCCGGGCGCGAGCTCGTCGGTGACCGTAGAGGTCACCCGGTCGACGAGCTCGTGGGCCTCGTCGACGACGAGCACGTCGTGGTCGGGGAGCATCGGACGCCCCTCGAAGGCGTCGATCGCCATGAAGGAGTGGTTGGTGACGATGACGTCGACGTCCTTGGCCGCCTCGCGCGAGCGCTCGACGAAGCACTCAGCGACCATCGGGCACTTGGAGCCGAGGCACTCCTGCGCCGAGACCGACACCTGGCGCCAGGCCTTCTCCGAGACACCGGGCACGAGCTCGTCGCGGTCGCCCGACTCGGTCTCGTCGGCCCACTCGCGGACCCGGACGACCTCCTTGCCGAGCCAGCCGGCCTGCGCGTCGGCCTCGCCCACGTCGAAGAGGCCGTCCTCGTCGTCGGGGAAGCCGCCCTCGATCTTGTGCTTGCACACGTAGTTGCGCCGGCCCTTGACGATCGCGTAGGTCGGACGCCGCTTCAGGTGCGGCGTCAGGGCGTCGGCCAGGCGCGGCATGTCGCGGTCGACGATCTGCCCTGCAGCGCGAGGGTCGCCGTCGCGACGACCGCCGGCTTGCCCACCCGCTGTGCGTGCTCGACCGCCGGCACGAGATAGGCCAGCGACTTGCCGGTGCCGGTGCCGGCCTGCACGAGCAGGTGCTTCTCGGTCTCGATCGCCCGGGCCACCGCCGTGGCCATCTCGACCTGGCCCGGTCGGGTCGAGCCACCCACTCCCCCGACAGCAGCGGCGAGCAAGGACTCCACGGACGACGACACCGCTCCACCCTATGCGCCCCCACCGACGATCACGGCGGGCCATCCACAGCTCGTGTCCGGCGTTGCCTCCCGCTCCCGGCGCTCCCGACGAAGGAGGCTGGCGCTCGCCCCCGCTCCCGGCACGGAAGGCCGGCGCGCTGCCGAAGTCCTTCCTTGTCGTGTGGGTGCGTTGTCGTCTTCGACTTCGGCTTGATGCTGCGCCGACCTCCCCTGCCGTCCGCTCCGTGTGCGTCGTGGCATCCACCGAAAGGTTGATCGCAGGACCAACCTCGTGCGCGATGTGGCGGGACCCCCTTCGCCGGTGAACTGGATGGCATGTCGACCTCCCTGCGTCCAGCGCCATCCCAGCCTTCTCCCGTGTCCACCCGTGCTCCCTTCGTCCAGCGCATCCTCGGCCGGCGGGGGGCGTCACTCGTGCTCGTCCTCGCCGTGCTCGTCGTGGGGCTGGCGTCGGCGCTGTTGGGGTCGGCGGAGGCGCCGCCGCGGGGTGATGCCTATCCGGCGTCGGCGGAGTCGGCGGTCGTGGCGGAGCAGCTCGAGGGCTTCCCCGGCAGCGACACCGCTCCCGTCCTGCTCGTCGCGACGAAGGGGGGCGACGCCCGCCTGACGAGCGCCGACGAGCGCGCCCTCGGCAAGCTGGCGGCCGACCTCGGCGCCGGCAGGGCGCACCCGCAGGTGAGCGAGGACGGGATGGCCGCGACGGTCACCGTGCCCGTCGAGGTGAGCGAGGACAGCGCCACCCAGGTCGCGACCATCGAGGATCTGCGCGCCGAGGTGGCCGACCACGCACCGGCCGAGCTCGACGTGCAGGTGACCGGCGGCCCGGCCTTCGGCGCCGACATCGCCTCGGCCTTCGACGGCGCCGACTTCACCCTCCTCGCGGTGACCATCGGGGTCGTCGCGCTGCTGCTCCTGCTCACCTACCGCTCCCCCGTCCTGTGGCTCGTCCCGCTCGCCGTCGTCGGCATCGCCGACCAGGTGGCCGGGCGGGTGACCGCTGCCGTCGGGGAGGCAAGCGGCCTCCCCTTCGACGCAGGCATCGTCTCCGTCCTCGTCTTCGGCGCGGGGGCCAACTACGCCCTCCTGCTCATCTCGCGCTACCGCGAGGAGCTGCACGAGCACAACGACCACCGCGTCGCGCTGCGCGCCGCGTGGCGGGCCACCGTGTCGGCCATCGTCGCGAGCAATGCGACCGTCGTGCTCGCCCTGGCAACCCTCCTGCTCGCCGCCGTCCCGGGCACCCGCGGCTCGGGCTGGCCTCCGCCGTCGGCCTCGTCATCGCCCTCGCCGCGGTCGTCCTCGTGCTGCCCGCGGCACTCGCGCTCGTCGGCCGACAGGTCTTCTGGCCCTTCGTCCCCCGCCCCGGCGACGACCTGTCGCACGAGGGCATCTGGGCGCGCGTCGCCCGCAGCGTCGTGCGTCGCCCCGCGGTCTTCCTCGCCGGCGTCTCGCCGTCCTCGTCGTCCTCGCCTCCGGCCTGCTCGGCGCCCGGGTCGGGCTGAGTCAGGCCGACTCCTTCCGCACCGCGTCGGAGTCCGCAGACGGTCTCGTGACGGTCGGTGAGCACTTCCCGGCCGGTTCCGCGGCTCCCTTCGTCATCACGACGGATGCCGACAAGACCGACGCCGTGACCACCGCCGTCGAGTCCGTGCCGGGCGTGACCACCGTCGCGCCCTCCGGCACCGACGGGCAGGGGCTGGCCCGGCTCACGGTCATCGGCGAGCCCGGCGCCCGGCAGCCCGGCGAGCCTCGAGCTCGCGAGGCGACCTGCGCACCGCG
>NZ_JBNFOF010000173.1:0-6667 GCF_057364645.1 Janibacter sp. CFPM2_SD2 | reverse complement strand
CGGCGGCCGCGAGCGACCCGAGGACGCGGGCGGTGAGGTCGTGCCGGCGCTGGCGATCGTCTGACCGCCGCGCACGTCCTCGCCCGCGCCGCGCACGTGTGCCCCGCGCTCGCCGACCTCGTCGATGCGGACCGAGCTCGTGCCCGCGTCGGTCCGCTCGACCGGCACGACGGTGTCGGCGTCGGTGGGCAGCGGGGCGCCGGTCATGATCCGGACGCACTCGCCCGGGGCGATCGCCGGGTCGTCGGGCGACCCGGCGGGCACGTCGCCGACGACCCGCAGGGTGGCCGGCAGGCTCGTCAGGTCCGCCAGCCGCACGGCATAGCCGTCCATCGCGGAGTTGGCGAAGGCCGGGACGTCACCGCGGGCCGTCACCGGCTCGGCGAGCACGCGGCCGAGGGCCTCGGCCAGGGGCACCGTCTCGATCTCCGCGACGGGGCCCGCCCCGGCGAGCAGGTCGGTGAGCAGCTCGTCGAGGTACTCCTCGACGGTGAGCAGCAGGCGCTGCGTCGTCATGTCGTCTCCTCGTGCGGCACGGGGTCGGGCCACGTGAGCATCCCACCATCGAGGACGAGCAGGCGCTCGTGACCTCGCGCCCGCAGCGCGGAGGCGGCGAGCCGGGCGCGGGGACCGGCACGGCAGACGAGCACGACCTCGCGGTCGCTCGGGACGTCGCGGGTCGAGGCGGGGTCGGAGAGCAGGTCGGCCACCGGGATGTGCACGGCTCCGGCGACAGTGCCCTCGGCCAGCTCGTGGGCGTCGGCGCACGTCGATGACGAAGGGGGCCTCGCCCCCGGCGAGGCGAGCGGCCAGCTCGGCGGGGGAGACGTGCTCGACGTCGGTGGGCGTCGACTCCTCGACGTCGGTGGGCGACGACGCAGGGGCGCGGCGCGGGCGGTCGTGCCGGGGCAGGAGCGGGATCTCCCGCTGGGTGGCGGTGAGCACGTCCACGAAGAGGAGCCGTCCCAGCAGGGGCTCGCCGCAGCCGGTGATGAGCTTGATCGCCTCCGTCGCCATCATCGAGCCGATCTGCCCGACGAGCGGGCCGAGCACACCGGCGTCGCCGCAGGCGGGCACGCTGCCGGGTGCGGGCGGCACGGGGAAGAGGTCGCGCAGCCCCGGCGCGGGGACGCCCTCGGGGGCCGCGGTCCAGAAGACGGTGACGTGGGCCTCGGTGCGCAAGACCGCGGCCCAGACGAGCGGCAGCCCGAGGGCGTCGCAGGCGTCAGCGACGGCATAGCGCGTGTCGAAGCTGTCGCTCCCGTCGAGGACGAGGTCGTGCCCGGCGAGGATCTCCCGGGCGTTCGTCGGGTCGAGCCTCCGGTCGACCGGGGTGACCGCCACGTCGGGGTTGAGCGCGCGCAGCCGCTCGACGGCACTGTCGGTCTTGGCCCGCCCGATGTCGTCGGCGGAGTGCAGCACCTGCCGCTGCAGGTTGGACTCCTCGACGACGTCGTCGTCGATCAGGGTGATCGACCCGACGCCCGCGGCGGCGAGGTAGAGGAGCGAAGGGGAGCCCAGGCCCCCCGCGCCGACGACGGCGATGCGGGCGGCGAGGAGGCGACGTTGACCCCCTTCGCCGATGGCAGGCATGAGCAGGTGGCGCGAGTAGCGGGCCACCTGGTCGGCCGTGAGGGCCGGCCCGGGAGAGACGAGCGGGGGGAGCGTCATGCCGAGACCGTCACCCTGTCACGGGCCAGCGGTCTGGGCGCCGGGACGCTGCTTGATGCGGACCATCGCCTCCTGGGCGATCGTCGCGACGAGGACACCCGTCTCGGTGTAGACCTTGCCCACCATGAGCCCGCGGCCGGAGCGCGTGGAGGGCGACTCCTGCTCGTAGAGCAGCCACTCGCCGGGGTCGACGGGGCGGTGGAACCAGATCGTGTGGTCGATCGTCGCCGGGGTCAGGCCGGGCTGGGTCCAGGACAGCCCGTGGGCCCGCAGCATCACGTCGATCGGCGTGTAGTCGGAGGCGAAGGCCAGGACCGCACAGCGGGTCAGCTGGTCGTGCGGCAGCTGGGCGACGGTGCGGAACCACACCCGCTGGCGGCCCTCGTGGTCGGGCGCGGGAACCGCGAGGATGTCGCCGTCGACATAGCGGTGGTCGACGGGTCGCGTGGTGATGTACTTCGCCCGCGGGTGGTCGACGCCGGCGTACTTGTCCGAGACCGACACCAGCTCGTCGGGCCCGGGGACGTCGGGCATCGGCAGGTGGTGGTCGAGACCGTCGGAGGGGTCCTGGAAGGACGCGGTCATCGACAGGATCGGACGGCCGTGCTGGAGCGCGTGGACCCGGCGGGTCGAGAAGGAGCGCCCGTCGCGCATCCGCTCGACGGCGAAGCGGATCGGCAGGCTCGAGTCCCCGGGACGCATGAAGTAGGCGTGCAGCGAGTGCGGCATGCGGTGCGGCAGCTCGTCGTTGACCGTGCGGCCGGCGCGACGAGGGCCTGGGCGAGGACCTGCCCGCCGAAGACCCGTCCGTGCGGCATCGCGATGCTCTCACCCTCGTAGACGTCGGCCGAGCTGGCGCCGAGCTCGCCGACCCCCTCAGGACCCTCGACGCGGATCGTCGCGTGGCCGACCTCCTCGAGGTCGAGCGTGGACAGGGCGGTGCTCAGGGCAACGCGCTGGGCGTGCTCGATCGACTCGTCGGCCATGCTGCTCCTCGCTCGGGGTGGACGTCGTGAGCCTACTCAGCCGTCCAGACCCAGGACGAAGGGGAGGACCTCGTCGACCCCGGCGCGGCGCAGTGCCCGGGCGGCGACGGTGAGGGTCCACCGGGAGTGGGCCACGTCGTCGACGAGCAGCACCGGCCCCGCGACGGACGACAGGGCCCCCGCGAGGTCCGGGCCGACGACCAGCCGCTCCCAGACATTGCTCAGGCGGTAGGCGGAGTTGCCCCCGGGCTCGCCGACGGGTCCGCCCTCGGCGAGGTCGAGAGCGCCGAGCACCGGCAGCCGCCCGATGTGGCCGAGCTGCTCGGCGAGCGAGGTGACGAGGGTCGGACGGGAGCGGGAGGGCACCGTGACGATGCCGACCGGGCGCGTCTGCCAGCCCCACTCGGCGAGCACCCGGACGCAGGCGCGCACGGCACCCTCGGGCACCGGCTGGTCGGTCGCGAGGAGCTCACGCACCCGGGGGCCCCAGCCCAGGTCGGTGACGCGGGCGAGGGCGCGGCCCTGGGACATGGCCTCCGCGGGCGGGATCTTTGCCCTTTGACCGGGACCCCGAGCCGGTCCATGCCGGTCGGCCACTGGGCGCGGGGGTCGAGGTCGACGCCCGCGCGGTCGAGGGTGGAGCGCGCCGAGCCGAGCGCGTCGTCGCCGACCTCGGCGTCGATCCACGCGCTCGCGCACCGGTCGCAGCGGCCGCAGTCGTGAGCGGTCGGGTCGTCGAGGGTGCGCTGGAGGAAGGCCATGCGGCAGTCGGGGGTCGAGATGTAGTCGAGCATGTGCTGCTGCTCGGCCTCACGCGCCGCGGCGACCCGCTCGTAGCGCTCCGCGTCGTAGACCCATGGCTGCCCGGTGCTGATCCAGCCACCGCTCACCCGCTGGACGGCGCCGTCGACGTCGAGCACCTTGAGCAGCAGCTCCAGCCGGGTGCGCCGGATGTCGACGATCGTCTCGAGGGCGGCCGTCGACAGGGGACGCCCCGCCTCGGCGAGCGCGGTGATGACGGCCGCGGCCTGGTCCTCGCGGGGCATCGACGCGGAGGCGAAGTGCTTCCAGATCGACACGTCGTCGTGCCCGGGCAGCAGGACCACGTCGGCCCGCTCCGTCGCGCGCCCCGCGCGACCGACCTGCTGGTAGTAGGCGACGGGGGAGGACGGCGCCCCGAGGTGGACGACGAAGCCGAGGTCCGGCTTGTCGAAGCCCATGCCGAGCGCGCTCGTCGCCACGAGGGCCTTGACCCGGTTGTGGCGCAGCGCTTCCTCCATCGCCGCCCGCTCCTCGGCGTCTGAGCGGCCGGTGTAGGCGGCGACCTCGTGGCCCGCGGACTGCAGCGCGGCGGCGACGTCCTCGGCCGCGCTCACGGTGAGGGTGTAGACGATGCCGCTGCCCTCGAGCTGGCCCAGGTGGGTCGCGAGCCAGGCGAGGTGGTGGTCCATGCCGGACCGGGGGAGCACGGCCAGTCGCAGGCTGTCGCGCGCGAGCGGGCCCCGGACGGTCAGCACGTCCCCTTCGGCGCCGGCGCGAGCTGCTCGGCGACGTCGTGGACGACGCGCTCGTTGGCCGTGGCGGTCGTCGCGAGCACCGGCGTGCCCTGCGGCAGCTCGCCGAGCAGGTCCTTGATCCGGCGGTAGTCGGGTCGGAAGTCGTGGCCCCAGTCGCTCACGCAGTGCGCCTCGTCGACGACGAGCAGGCCGCACCGGCGGGTGAGGTCGGGCAGCTGCTCGGCCCGGAACCGTGGGTTGTTGAGCCGCTCCGGGCTCACGAGCAGGACGTCGACCTCGTCGCGGGCCAGCCGCCCGCGCACGTCGTCCCACTCCTGCGCGTTGGCGGAGTTCATCGACACCGCGCGCACGCCGGCCCGCTCGGCCGCGGCGATCTGGTCACGCATGAGCGCGAGCAGAGGCGAGACGATGAGCGCCGGCCCGGCGCCCCGCGCCCGCTGGAGCCGGGAGGCGACGAAGTAGACGGCCGACTTGCCCCACCCGGTGCGCTGCACGACGAGCACGCGGCGCCCCTCCCCGACGAGCGCCTCGATCGCCTCGAGCTGCCCGTCGCGGAAGTCGACGTCGTCACGGCCGACGAGGCGGCGCAGGACGGCGGTGGCGTCGGCGGCCAGGGTGCTGGCGGGTGAGGTGGTCATGGCCTCCACCGTAGGCGAGCGGTCCGACGACGCCCGAGCGTCGGGACGGCTGGGGACGAGCGCCCCTGCCGGTGCGAGGATGTGGACATGACGAGCGAGACCATCGAGCCGCGGGCCTTCACGGCCGAGATCTCCCTGCGCTGGGGCGACATGGACGCCTACGGCCACGTCAACAACGTGCAGTACCACCGGCTGCTCGAGGAGGCCCGCATCCGGGCCTTCGGCGAGTGGTTCCACTCCAGCGGCGGCGACAGCATGCTCCGCTCGGGCGTGCTCCTCGCCCGGCAGGAGATCGAATTCCTCGAGCAGCTCGTCTACCGCCCGGAGCCGATCCTCGTCGACATGTGGGTGACCTCGCTCGGCGGTGCCAGCTGGGACATGGGCTACACGATCCGCGACGAGGAGGCCGTCTTCGCCCGCGCGGAGTCGACGCTTGTCGCGTTCGACGTCGCGGCGCAGAGCGCCCGTCGACTCACCGACGAGGAGCGCGACGCGCTGCGCGCGGGGCTCGGCGACCCGGTGCCGATGCGGCGCCGGCGATGACCCCCCTTCGCCTCGCCGACGAGCAGACCGCGGCCGACCTCGCGACCTATCTGACCCGGGCCAAGCGCCTCGACGACGAGGGCGACGTCCGGCTCCAGGCGGTCGGGTCCGTCCTCGCCGCCTGGACCTGCGTGCTGCCGGGCCGCGGGCTCGGCAGCAGCGGCCTCGTCCTCGGCCTCCGGACCTGCGCCCTGGCGGAGCCGGCCACGTGGACACCTGCGTCCCCATCGCTGCCGTGACCGATCGCCTCGCCCGGGGCAGGACCCAGCTCGAGGCGCCGCCGGTCACCTCGCAGCCGACCTGGCGTGCGCTCACCCCGCCCCGCTCGGGCTGGGAGCCCGTCGGGCTCGTCGCCGACACCGACCTGCTGGCCGTCGCCCGGGAGGGGATCGCCGAGGTCGCCCAGGGGGCTCCGGAAGGCTCCGGTGCGTCAGCCGTCGCCGACCTGCGCTCGCGGGTGTGGGGCAGGTCGACCGCCACCGTCCCGCCGGTCCCGGCGGGCACCGCCTTCGGCCTGCACGCGCTGGGCTTCCTGAGGCCGGAGGCCGGCGCTCAGGCTCAGGTGCACACGATCGGGCCGTGGACGCGGGTGGCGACCGACCGCGGCTTCGTGATCACCCGCTGACCCATAGTGTGGGGCGCGTGGACGACCATCTCGCTGACCTCGACCACCTCACCGACCTCGACGACGCCGCGCTGGCCGCAGCGCTGACCCGTGACGCGGCGCGGCTCGCCGCGCGCATGCGCGCCGAGGGGCTGCAGGCACAGCACAAGACGTCGATCTCCGACGTCGTCACGGCGGCCGACCATGCCGCCGAGGAGCTCGTCGCCGGCACGCTCGCCCGGCTGCGCCCCGACGACGGGATCGTCGGCGAGGAGGGTGCCGAGGCCGAGAGCCGCTCCGGTCGCACGTGGGTCATCGACCCCGTCGACGGGACGTACAACTTCCTCTCCGGCCTGGGCACCTGGTGCAGCGCGCTCGCGCTGCGCGACCACGCCGGGCTGGCTCTCGGGGCCGTGCACCAACCTGCCGTCGGCGAGGCGTGGCTCGGTGGTCGCGACCTGCCGACGACGCTCAACGGCTCACCCGTCGGCGACCTCGCCGACCTGCCCCTCGCCGAGGTCGCGATGGCGACCTATCTCCACCCCGCGCGCCTGCCCGATGCCACGCTCCGTGAGCCCTGGCTGGCCGCGATCGAGGGTGCGGCGACGGTCCGCATGTTCGGCTCCGGCTCGTGCGACCTCGCCGCGGTCGCCGCCGGCCGCATCGGCGTCTGGGGCCCAGCAGGCGGTGCCCGAGTGGGACTGGCTG
>NZ_JBNFOF010000172.1:0-6698 GCF_057364645.1 Janibacter sp. CFPM2_SD2 | reverse complement strand
GTTGCCCGGCCACCGCGCCCTGCGGACCCTGCTCGCGGGCCTCGGCTCGCCGGCCCCGCAGCCCCCGCCAGACGGTGCGGAGCTGAGCCCGCTGCTGTCCGGATTCGTCCAGCGGCTGCGCGACTCCGGACTGTCGGTGCGCACCGGCGTGGGTGTCGGCGAGCACCGCATCGACATCGCCGTCGCGGACCCCCGTGACACGCAGCGACTCCTGCTCGCGGTCGACGTCGACGGCCCGGGCTACGCCGGCCTGGCCTCGACCCGGCAGCGCGACCGGATCCTCGTCGAGCGTCTCACCGACCTCGGCTGGCACCACCTGCGGCTGTGGTCGGTCGACATCTTCGCCGACCCGGCGCGCCAGGAGGCGCAGGTCGCCCGGGCCGTGCGCGACGCCGTCGCCCGAGAGGAGCAGTCATGAGTGCAGCAGACGAGACACCCGAGGGAGCCGATGCGGCGGAGGAGTCGCAGCCGGCCGAGCCCTCGCAGAAGGCCCGCCCGCGCACCCGCCCCGAGCAGACCCGCGACGACACCGACCGTGGGTGGGGCGAGCGCCCCGACGAGGACGAGCACGACCGCTGGCTGCGCGAGCAGCGCCCGCCGCACTGGGAGTGACGCTGCCGAGCTGAGGGTGACGCTCTCTCCCGCCACCGCAGCCGCACACAAGAAGACCCCGGCCCGCACGGATCAACCGTGCGGCGGGATCTACCCGTGTGGCGTGACTCAGGCGCGGCCGGCGCGCAGGGAGTCGCGGATCTCGCGGAGGAGCTCGACGGACTCGTCGGTGGTCTCCTCCTCGGCGGCGACGAAGCGCGCACGCATCGCGGTGTACGGCTTCACGACACCGAAGTAGACGACCGCGGCCATGATGATGAAGGCGACGAGCGCGGTCAGCAGCGGGCCGACCGTCTTGAAGCCGAGGATCTCCATCTTGTCGAAGTTGAAGTCGGCGCCGCCCGTGAGCTTGCCGATGACCTCGAGGAGGAAGGTGGTGAACGCGGTGACGACGCTGGCGAAGGCGGTCGCCATGATCAGGCCGACGGCGATCTCGACGAGATTGCCGCGCATGAGGAAGTCCTTGAAGCCCTTCATGAGGGTCTCCCTTCAAACTGGATAACAGGGGTCGCGGCCGAGGCCGCTCGTCTTTCAGTGTGGACCATCGACCCGCCGAACGTGCGGTTACGACGCCCCCGCCGTGTCGGGCCCGCCCTCCCCGACGAGGACGAAGCCGCCCTGCGTCGGGCCGTCGACCCCCATGTGGCGCAGGATCCGCCCGATCTCGTTGTCCGACAGGGTGATTCGCGCCACGGTCTGCCCGGTCGTGCTCTCCGACGTGCCGCCGAAGCGCGCCGAGCGCACGACGGGCTCCTCGCGGCCGGGCAGGTAGACGCCGACCGGTCGCCGGGGGAGAGGTGGTCGGCGGGCATCGCCAGAGGCAGGGAGAGCTCGGGGCCGGTGGGCGTCGAGCCGCTCGGGGCCAGCCTCTCGGTCGGCGCGAGCGCGCCGAGCGCCAGCTGGATCGCGAGCAGGATCGCCAGCGCGGCGAGGGCGCGGCGCAGCACGCCCAGGCGCCACGCGGCACGACGGGAGGGCCCGAAGAGGGCGGGCAGGTGCTGAGCGAGCGGGGATGCGGCCATGACCCGACGCTAGGGACGCGGCGGGTCGAAGGGAGTGGGTGTCAGCTCGCGGTGGACGACGAGGCAGCAGGCGTCGAGCTTGTGGACGAGCTGTCGCTCGAGGAGCCCGAGGTGCTGGACGAGCTCGACGACGCGGAGTCGCTCGAGGACGAGGTCTTCCGCGAGTCGTTGCGGTAGAAGCCGCCCCCCTTGAAGACGACGCCGACCGCGTTGAACTGCTTGCGCAGGTTGCCGCCGCACTCGGGGCACACGGTCAGCGCGTCGTCGCTGAAGGACTGGACGATGTCGAAGGCGTGGCCGCAGTCGGCGCAGGCGTAGGCATAGGTAGGCATATCGGCCGTTATCATACGTCGCTCCGCCACCCGGCCAGACGCCCCGACCGCGATACGGCACGGAAGCGACGCTCCGTCGCCTCGCGCACATTGCCTGGGGTGACGACGAGCAGCCGGTCACCCGTCCACAGGCGCGTGTGCGCGTCGGGGACGAAGGTGTCGCGGTCGCGGACGACGAGCGAGACATTCGCCCCCTTCGGCAGGCGAAGCTCGTAGATCTCGACGCCGGCGAGGCGAGACCCCGGCGGGACGGCCACCTCGAGCATCTCCGCGCCGAGCTGCTCCAGGGGCACCGCCTCGACGACGACTCCGGTGGCAACGGCCGGCTCGGTGACCCGCAGGTGCCGGGCCATCCACGGCAGCAGCGGCGCCTGCACGAGGGTGAAGATCACGACGAGCATGAAGACGAGGTCGAAGACCCACTCGACGCCGGGCACGGAGTTGGTCACCGGCACGGTCGCGAGGACGACGGGCACCGCGCCGCGCAGCCCGGCCCAGGAGATGAAGGCCTGCTCGCGCCACGGGATGCCGAAGGGGGTGAGCGAGACGAGGACCGACAGCGGCCGGGCCACGAGGAGCAGGACGAGGCCGACGAGGATCGCCCGCGGCACCTCGTCGAAGAACCCCGATGGCGTCGCGAGCAGGCCGAGCATGACGAAGAGCCCGATCTGCGCGAGCCAGCCGAGCGCCTCGGCGAATCCGGTGACCGCCTGCCGGTGGGGCAGGTGCATGTTGCCCAGGACGAGCGCCGCGAGGTAGCAGGCGATGAAGCCAGAGGCGTGGACCGTCGCGGCGGAGGCATAGGCGAGCACGCCGATGGCGACGACCCCGAGGGAGAACAGGCCCGACGTGCCCTGCGCGAGGCGCCGCATGAGCTTGCCGCCGAGGAAGCCGAGGACGAGGCCGATCGCGGCACCGCCGGCGAGCTCGGCGACGGCGAGCAGCCCGATGGCCCACCAGGGTTCGGCATCGGCCGGGTGGGCGATCTGCAGCGACAGGGCGGTGACGAGCAGGACCACGGGGGCGTCGTTGAAGCCCGACTCGGCCTCCAGCATCCCCGACAGCCGGCGCGGCAGCGGCACGACCCGCAGCACGGAGAAGACGGCGGCGGCGTCGGTCGACGCGAGGATCGCGCCGATGAGCAGGCTGATCTGCCAGTCGGTGTGCAGGATCTGGTGCAGCGCGACGGCGACGACCCCGACGGACACGAGCACGCCGACGGTCGACAGGGCGAGCGCGGGCGCGACGGAGCTGCGGATCGAGGACCACGTCGTCGTCAGGCCGCCCTCGACGAGGATGAGCACGAGGGCGCAGTAGCCGAGCACCTGCGCCGCCTGCTCGGAGTCGAAGGGGACACCCAGCCCCTCCTTGCCCAGCGCCAGACCCATGGCCAGGTAGAGCAGGAGCGTCGGCAGTCCCGAGTGGGAGGCCAGTCGCACGGCGGCGACGGCGACGACGAGGACGAGCGAGCCGGTGAGGAGGACGACCGAGAGCTGGCCCAGCCCGAAGCCGGCTGCCTGCTCGGTCATCGTCACGCGACCATCTCCTCTGTTGTCCGGGGTCAGTGTCTCAGGCGATGCGGGTGAGTCCGTCGGCCGTCAGCACGAGGCGGACGGGCACGTCGTGCGGGTCGGCCGGCAGGGCCTCGTCGGTGAGCTCGCCGGGATGCAGCAGGACGACGAAGGGGGTCCCCGCGGCGAGCATCGGCAGCACCCGGTCGTAGCACCCGCCGCCCTGCCCCAGGCGGGTGCCGGTGGTGTCGACGGCGAGCGCGGGGGTGAGCACGAGGTCGGCGCGGGTCGGGGTGTCGATGCCGAGGGGTGTGCGCTCGGGGTCGGCGAGGTCGCACCAGTCGAGGCGCATGTCGGGCAGCGTGATCGGCACGAGCACCCGGTGCCCGGCTGCCTGAAGGGCGGAGTTGACTGCTTCGGTCGGCGGCTCGTGGGGGAGCGACTCGTAGGACAGGACCGTCGTCGGGGTGCCGGGTCGGGCTCCGGGCCAGCCCGGCGGCGGGTCCGCGAGCAGGGCGCGGGCGAGTGCCGCCCCGTCCGACGGGAGTTCGCGGGAGGCGGCGAGCGCCCGCCGCTGGGCCCGCAGCAGGCGACGGACCTCTCCCTTCGTCCTCGCGCCTGGTGACATGGCGGCATCGTAGGGTGACCGGCATGGGAGCAGAAGGGCGTGACGCGGCCGTCGCCAAGATGACCCAGCGCGGGGTGGACCGGCGGGCCGTGGCCGTCTTCGAGGACTACTGGCAGCAGCTCGCCGACGGCGCCCAGGGCACGATCCCCGAGGAGAGCATCGAGCCGCTCGTCGACCCGCCCGAGCTCGCCGCCATCGAGGTGAGTGATGACGAGCGTCGCGCCGCGATGGCCCAGGTCGCCGTCATCAAGCTCAACGGCGGTCTCGGTACGAGCATGGGGATGTCCGGGCCGAAGTCGGCCGTCGTCGCCCGTGACGGGCTGACCTTCCTCGACATCATCGCCCGCCAGCTCATCGGGCTCGAGGAGCGCTTCGGCACGCGGCCGCCGCTCGTGCTGATGAACTCCTTCCGCACCCGCGAGGCCTCGCTCGAGATCCTCGAGCGCTACCCGCAGCTGGCGCGCCAGGACCTGCCGCTCGACTTCGTGCAGAGCATGGAGCCGAAGCTCGACGCCGAGACCCTCGCCCCGGTCTCGTGGCCCGACGACCCCGAGCTCGAGTGGTGCCCGCCCGGCCACGGCGACGTCTACGTCTCGCTCGCCGCCTCGGGCCTGCTCGACCAGATGCGGGCCGCCGGCATCCGCTATGCCTTCATCTCCAATGCCGACAACCTCGGCGCGACCTGCGACCCCGACATCGCGGCCTGGCTGATCGCCGAGGGCATCCCCTTCGCCGCGGAGGTCGCCGAGCGGACGGCCAACGACCGCAAGGGCGGCCACGTCGCGGTGCGCAAGAGCGACGGCCGGATCGTCCTGCGCGAGTCCGCGATGGTCGTCGACGGCGAGGAGGACCTCTTCCAGGACACCTCGCGGCACGGGTGGTTCAACACCAACAACCTCTGGGTCGGCCTCGACGAGCTCGACGCGCTGCTGCGCGAGCGCGACGGCGTGCTCGGGCTGCCGATCATCATCAACCGCAAGACCGTCGACCCGACGCGCGCCGACTCGACGCCGATCATCCAGATCGAGTCGGCGATGGGGACCGCGGTCGAGGCCTTCGAGGGCAGCGTCGCGCTGCGCGTGCCGCGCTCGCGGTTTCGCCCGGTCAAGACGACCAACGAGCTGCTCCTGCTGCGCAGCGACGTCTTCGAGCTCGACGAGGCGTCGCGGGTCGTCTCGCTCATCGACCGCAAGGACCCGCGGGTGAGCCTCGACGGGGCCTACAAGTTCATCGCCGACTTCGACGCGCGCTTCCCTTCGGGGGTGCCCTCGCTGCGCGAGTGCACGAGCTTCGCCGTCGAGGGTGACGTGACCTTCGGTGCCGACGTCGCGGCGGCCGGCGACGTCGAGGTCTCGCCGCGGAGGCGGCGACGGTGGCGGACGGGACCCGGCTCGAGGGCCGAGTCACGTTGCCGCAGTGAGGCGCTCGCGAGAGGTCGTCCTCACCGGGGCCACCCCGGCAGGCGAGGGAGTCTCCCTTCGACCGGTGCGAAGGGGGGACCGCGCCGAGTTCATCGCGCTGCGGGAGCGCAATGCCGACTGGCTGCGGCCGTGGGACCCGACGGTGCCGCCGGGCGGGCCGGCGCGGCGGGACATCGCGGCGGACTTCGGTGGTTATGTGCGGGCTCTGCGGGCGGAGGCCCGCTCGGGCGGCGGGCTGAGCCTGCTGATCGTCGTCGGCGGCCGCATCGTCGGCATGGTCTCGGCGAGCAGCATCGTCGAGGGGGCGCTGCGCTCGGCGAGCATCGGCTACTGGGTCGGGCGGGAGGTCGCGGGGCGCGGCATCGCGCGACGGCGGTCGCGATGATCGCCGACCACCTCATGGACCCGCAGGGGCGCAACCTGCACCGGGTCCAGCTCGAGATCCGCCCGGAGAACGCACCGAGCCTGGTCGTCGCGGCGAAGCTCGGGCTGCGCGAGGAGGGTGTGCGGCGGGCCTACCTGCACATCGACGGCGACTGGCGCGACCACCGCAGCTTCGCCGTCGTGCGCGAGGAGCTCGGTCCCGGAGGGCTCATGGCACGTCTGTCACACCAACACCATCCGCCACGTACGCGACACACCGAGTAACCTGCGCGCCGCGAAGCGTTTGCCCTCATAGCGTTGTCCTCGTGCAGCCGAGCAGCCTCATCTTCGTCCTCGTCGTGGCGATCTGGGCTGTCTACCTCCTCCAGTACTGGATCAAGCGCCGCGACCACCTCTCCACCGTGCGGTCCGTCGACCGCTTCTCCGCTGCCATGCGGGTGCTCGACGACCACCGCCTGCGACGGGAGTCGGCCGAGCCGACCCCGCGCTCCTACTCCGTCGCTCCGGTGCGCGCCGCGCGACCCGAGGTGACGGTCAAGCACCGCCGAGGCCCCGCAGCGCCGCCGAGGCCCCGCAGCGTGGTCGCCTCGCCGAGCCGGTCGTCGGTGCCCCGCGGCGGTGCGTGGTCTGGCCCGTGACGACGTGCTCGTGCTGCTGCCCGTTCGTTCGCCCTCGTCGCGGCCTTCGGCCCGCTGCCCTGGTGGGTGGCGCTCGCCTGGCTCGTCGGCACCGTCGCGGCCTTCGGCTGGCTGCGCCAGGCGGTGCAGGCCGAGCGCACGGCCCGGGCT
>NZ_JBNFOF010000171.1:0-6767 GCF_057364645.1 Janibacter sp. CFPM2_SD2 | reverse complement strand
TCGCCCACGGGGTCGTCCTGCTGGCCGCCGAAGCCGCCACCAGAACCACCCCTGCTGGCCACCGCCGCCGCCCCCAGGAGCCGCCGCCCTGGCCGCCGCCACCGCCGCGCTGGGTCTTCGTCACCTTGGCGGTGGCGTAGCGCAGCGACGGGCCGACCTCGTCGACCTGCATCTCCATGACGGAGCGCTTCTGCCCGGTCTCCTTGTCCTCCCACGAGCGGGAGACGAGGCGACCGGTGACGACGACGCGGGTGCCACGGGTGAGGGACTCCGCCACGTTCTCAGCAGCCTCGCGCCACACGGAGCAGCGCATGAAGAGCGTCTCCGCGTCCTTCCACTCGTTCGTCTGACGGTCGAAGGTGCGCGGGGTCGAGGCCACGGTGAAGTTGGCCACGGCCGCGCCGCTCGGGGTGAACCGGAGCTCCGGGTCAGCCGTGAGGTTGCCGATAACGGTGATGGGGGTCTCGCCTGCCATGGGATTCCTTGTCGATCGGTGATCTCTCAGGTGAGCCTGTCAGTGGGGACCGACAGGCCGGGAGGGACGCCTCTCAGGCGTCGACGCGCATGAGCTTGGTCCGCAGGACCTGCTCGGAGAGACCCAGCTGACGGTCGAGCTCCTTGCTCGTGGCCGGCGTGCAGGTCAGGTTGGCGACGGCGTAGAGGCCCTCGGCCTTCTTGTTGATCTCGTACGCGAGACGACGACGACCCCAGTGGTCGATCTTGTCCACGCTGCCGCCGTCCTTGGTGACGACGGTGAGGAACTTGTCGAACAGGGGCTGGACGGCCCGCTCGTCGGTCTCGGGGTCGAAGATGACCATGAGCTCGTACTGACGCATGCTGATAACCCGCCTCCTTCGGTCTGTGCGGTCACGGTCTCTCCGTGACAGGAGGGTTGGTGCATCGGTGCCCGGGCACGCCGGTCGGGTGACAGACCTGCTCCGGGGACGCCTCAGGGTATCGGCTGCCCTCCCTTCGCACCAAAGCGTGCCGGACGAAGGGGGGTCCGCATCAGACCGCGACCGGCTCCTGTGGACGGTCGTCCGGCAGGGCACGAGCCTGTGGACGGGGGCCGGGGTTGTCGACCGGCGTGTACCAGACGCTCCACATGAGGAAACCCCACGCGATGGCCCGTCCGAGCACGGCGACGGCGTACCACTGGGCCGGCAGGCCCTTGTCGGGGTCGGCGGCGGCGCCGATGTGCAGCCACAGCGCCGTGGCGTGGACCGCCTCGACGGCGACGAGGCCCAGGTGGGTCCGCCACGAGACGCCCGCGAGGAGCGCCAGCGGCAGCACCCACAGGGCCGCCTGGACCGGCACCGAGGGGCTCGTCAGCGCGACGACCGGGACGGCGAAGGCCGCGACCTGCGCCCAGGTCGCGGGACGCCAGGCCCTGCGGACCATGACGACGCAGGCCCACACGGCCAGTCCCCAGCCCGCGACCGAGGCGAGCGGGGCGACGCGAGCGGGCAGCGGGTGCCCGGCGAGCTCGGGGATGAGCAGGACGGAGCCGTAGCCGGGCTTCTCGCCCCACCACGCCCGCAGCGGGCCGGTGACGATGTCGGGCGAGGCGAGCGCAAGGACGACGGCCAGCCCGACGGCGGTGCCGAGGCGACGAGGACCGTCCGCACGGCGGCCGCCTCGTGCCCGACCCGACGCGCGGCGACGACGAGCGCGACGGCGACGATGCCCACCCAGGCGTGCCCCAGCAGGGCCAGGCCGAGCAGGACGCCGGCGAGCACAGGACGGCGGCGGGTGTCGGCGAGCATCGCCGCCATGACGAGGGTGACGACGACGAGGTCGGGCGACAGGAGGGCGGCGACGACGTGCACGGGCGACAGGGCCAGCTGGGTCGCCAGGTCGAGCCGCTCGGGGCGGAGCATTCCGACACACCAGACGGCCGCGACGAGGCAGAGGGTGATGATGATCGTCCACAGCGCCATGTACCAGCGGGAGGCGTCGAGCCAGCCGGCCTCGGGGACGAGGCCGCCCACGGCGGACATGAGCCCGGAGAGCAGCGGCATCTGGTCGAGGCGGATCTCACCGGTCAGCCAGCCGCCGAGGCCCCGGTCGAGCCCGGCGAGCTGGTACTGGGCCGGCAGGTCCGAGAAGCAGCCCCGCCAGAACTGGTCGTTGCCGTTCCAGCCGTTGACGACGCAGTGCCCCTGGCGCAGGAAGGCCGACCCCATCGGGAGCAGAACGAGCAGCACGACGAGCGGGAGCAGCCGCGGCAGCGAGCGCTCACGCGGCGCGGCCCGACGGCCGAGCGGCCCCCGACGAGCGCGCTCGCCTCCCGCGGGAGCAGGTCGCGCTCGGTCCACTCGCGGGGCACTAGTCGCCCTGCCCGGCCGAGCCGCTGCCGCCGGGGTGAGGCTCGGCCTCGGGAGGGTCGGGGTCTGACGCGTCGAGGTCGGCGACGGCTCGCTCGTCGAGGTGGGCGACGGCGCCGTCGTCCGTCGGCGGGTCGTCGTCGGCGGGTCGTCGAAGAGCTGGTCGTCGAAGAGCTGGTCGTCGAGCGGGGTCGTCGACGACGTGGTGCTGCTCTTCGTCGTCGAGGAGCTCTTCGTCGTCGAGGTGCTCGAGCGGGTCGAGCTGCTCGACGTCGAGGTCGGCTCCTGGGTTGTCGAGCGCGTCGTCGTCGGCTGCGGCACCGGCGTCTGGGTCGTCGTGATCGGCGCCGGGGCGTCGGTCGGACGGCTCGTCTGCGGGCGGAAGGTGACATTGCCGGCCGGCGGCAGGCTCTCGACCGGCTCGCCCTCGAGCGCGCCGATCATGTAGTCGGTCCAGATCCGCGCCGGGATCGTGCCGCCGGTGACCTCGGCGAAGCCGCCGAGGTTCTTCAGCTGGTTCTTCTCGACCAGCCGGCCGTCGCCCTTGTACATGCCGACGGCGGTCGCGAGCTGCCCCGGGGTGAAGCCGTCGAACCACGCCGCGTAGTTGTTGGACGTCGTGCCCGTCTTGCCGCCGACGGGGCGGCCGAGGTCGGCGACCGTCGGGTATCCGGTGCCGCCGGGCTGGTTGACCAGGCTCATCGCCTGGATGGTGTCGCGGGCGACGTCCTGGGGGAAGGCGCGGCGCACGTCCTTCTTCACCTTGTAGTCGAGGTCGTGCTGGTCGCCGGTGCTCTTCACCGAGGAGATGTAGTACGGCGTGGCCCGGCGGCCCTCGGCGGCGATCGTCGCGTAGGCATTGGCCATGTCGATGACCCGCACCGCGTCGGTGCCGAAGACGTTGCCGGGCCCGGTCGACAGGGAGGTGCGCTTGTCCCCGTCGTAGGCGACGACACCGGCGTCCTTGGCCGACTCGGCGGTCGACTTCGGCGTCACGGCGAGGTTGAGCTGGCCGTAGTAGGTGTTGATCGACTTCTGGGTCGCGGTGCGCATGTTGACCGGGCCGTAGGAGGTGTTGCCGAAGTTGACGATGCCGCCCTGGCGCTGGATGTCGGTCGCGCTCGCCCCGTCGTAGATGAAGGCACGGTTGAAGTAGGGGCTGGCTCCGCTGTAGGTCGTCGACAGCGGGATCCCCTTGCGCAGCGCCGCGATCATCGTGAAGGGCTTCATCGTCGAGCCGGCCTGCATCTTGCCGTCGACGGCGGAGTTGAAGTAGCCGTAGCGGCCGGTGCCGAAGCGCGAGCCGCCGTACATCGCCCGGATCGCGCCGTCACCCGGCTCGATCGAGGCCAGCCCGATGTGCAGGTCGGAGGTGCCCTCACCCGTGGGGCGCGACTTCTTCACCGCCGCGGCCGCGGACTCCTGGGCGTCCTTGTCGATCGTCGTGACGATCTTGAAGCCCCCGCGGTCGATGTCGGCATCGGTGAGGTCGAGCCGGCTGCGCAGCTCCTGCCGGACCTCCTCGGTGATGAAGCCGATGTCGTCGGAGGCCGCCTCCGAGCGCTGCTTGGGGGCGATGGTCTTGGGGAACTTCTGCTTCGACCGCTCGGCCGGGGTCATCCACCCCTCGGCGACCATGCCGTCGAGGACATAGGCCCACCGCTCCTTGGCGGCCGCGGTCTGGGTCTCGCCGAGCGCCGGGTCGTAGAGGGAGGGTCCGCGGATGACGCTCGCCAGCAGGGCGCCCTCCGACGGCGTCAGCTTGCTGACGTCCTTGCCGAAGTAGGCCTTGGAGGCGGTCTGGATGCCGTCAGCGCCGCGACCGAAGTAGATGGTGTTGAGGTAGTTGGCGAGGATCTCGTCCTTGCTCAGCTCGCCGTCGATCTTCACCGAGATGAGGATCTCGCGGGCCTTGCGCTCGAGGCTGCGGTCCTGGGTGAGGAAGTAGTTCTTCACGTACTGCTGGGTGATGGTCGAGCCGCCACCCCGGTCCTCGCCGGCGACCGCACCGGAGATCGCCCGGAAGATCCCCTTGGGCGAGATGCCGCGGTTGTCGTAGAAGGTGCGGTCCTCGGCGGCGATGAAGGCGTGCTGCACCCCGTCGGGCACCTGCTTGATCTCCACCGACTCGCGGTTGACCGTCGCGATGCGATCCATCTCGGTCTTGCCGTCGGAGTAGTAGAGGACGGAGGCCTGCGAGACGGCGCGGTCGTTGGGCTTGGGGATGTCGGTGAGCATGTAGGCCACGACGACCCCGACGATGCCGAGCGCGATGAGCGCGACGAGCGCCAGCAGGAGCTTGCGCACGATGCCCCGGCGACCACGACGACGCCGGGTGCTGCGTCGCGAGCGCGCCTCGGCGCGCGTGCGGGGGGACCTGGCCATGGAGCACCTCGTGGGACGGGGGCGGGTACGACTGACTCCAGTATGAACGCACGACGACGCGCGGCCATCTCCTCGCTCGATGTATCTGCTCGATACATCGGGTAACCTGATCCCGCCTTGCCGATCCGCGCCCCACCGGGCCCACCCCCTTCGGCCGGGTCCACCGATTGGAGCGAAGGGAGTTGCCGTGCGCCGTCGCGAGATGCTCGAGTTCGCCGTGCTCGGCCTGCTCCACGAGAGCCCGCTGCACGGCTACGAGCTGCGTCGCCGGCTCAACACCCGGCTCGGCGCCTTCCGCGCGCTCTCCTTCGGCACCCTCTACCCCTGCCTGGCGAGCCTGCAGGGGCAGGACCTGGTCAGCGTCGACCACGACGCGGCCCGCGCGTCCGGCACCCGCCGGCAGCGCATCACCTACACGATCACCGACGCAGGCCGGGAGGCCTTCGCCACGATCGCCGGGCGCACCGACCCGAGCAGCTGGGCGGACGACGCCTTCGACGTCCGGCTGGCCTTCTTCACCCGGACCGAGCGCGAGGTGCGCCTGCGCATCCTCGAGGGTCGCCGTGCCCGGCTCGCCGAGCAACTGAGCGCCATGCGCGACGGCGAGCGCCTCGAGCGCCTCGACCCGTGGACGGCCGCCCTCCACAGCCACGGGGAGGACGCCATCGAGCGCGCCGTCTCCTGGCTCGACGAGCTCATCGACGCCGAGCGACGCACCCCCCAGGTGCGCCCGGGCTCGCTGAGCGACCCCGCACATCCCGCCTTCAACCCGCCCCCCATCAAGGAGAACCCATGACCGCCATCCGCGTCGCCATCGTCGGCGTCGGCAACTGCGCGAGCTCGCTCGTGCAGGGTGTCGAGTACTACAAGGACGCCGACCCGCAGGGCAGCGTCCCCGGTCTCATGCACGTGACCTTCGGCGACTACCACGTCTCCGACGTCGAGTTCGTCGCTGCCTTCGACGTCGACGACAAGAAGGTCGGCAAGGACCTCGCCGAGGCCATCAACTCCTCGGAGAACAACACCATCAAGATCGCCGAGGTCCCCACGACCGGCGTCACCGTCCAGCGCGGCCACACCCTCGACGGCATCGGCAAGTACTACGCCATGACGATCGACGAGTCCCCGGCCGAGCCGGTCGACGTCGTCCAGGCGCTCAAGGACGCCGAGGTCGACGTGCTCGTCTCCTACCTGCCGGTGGGCTCCGAGGAGGCCGACAAGTTCTACGCGCAGTGCGCGATCGACGCGGGCGTCGCCTTCGTCAACGCCCTGCCCGTCTTCATCGCCTCCGACCCGGAGTGGGCGAAGAAGTTCGAGGACGCCGGTGTCCCGATCATCGGTGACGACATCAAGAGCCAGGTCGGCGCGACGATCACCCACCGCGTCATGGCCAAGCTCTTCGAGCAGCGCGGCGTGGTCCTCGACCGCACCTACCAGCTCAACGTCGGCGGCAACATGGACTTCAAGAACATGCTCGAGCGCGAGCGCCTGGAGTCGAAGAAGATCTCGAAGACGCAGGCCGTCACCTCCAACCTCGAGGGCCCCCTCGCCGGCAAGAAGGACGACCGCAACGTCCACATCGGCCCCTCGGACTACGTGGCCTGGCTCGACGACCGCAAGTGGGCCTACGTGCGCCTCGAGGGTCGCGCCTTCGGCGACGTGCCGCTCAACCTCGAGTACAAGCTCGAGGTCTGGGACTCCCCCAACTCGGCCGGCATCATCATCGACGCCATCCGCGCGGCGAAGATCGCCAAGGACCGCGGCGTCGGCGGCGCCCTGCTCTCCGCGAGCAGCTACCTCATGAAGTCGCCGCCGGAGCAGCGCGAGGACACCGAGGGCCGAGCGAAGCTCGAGGCCTTCATCGCGGGCACCGAGGAGCGCTGACCCACCCCGCGCGCTGACCGACCCCGGGTTTCCGGGGCCCCCGAGACACACCCCCCTTCGCACGGGTTTCGACCTCCTGCGAAGGGGGTGTTTCTCGTGCTCAGCCGGCGGCGGGCGCCAGGGTGACCGGCAGCTCGGCCAGGCCGCGCAGGACCCAGGTCGGGCGCCGCG
>NZ_JBNFOF010000170.1:0-6800 GCF_057364645.1 Janibacter sp. CFPM2_SD2 | reverse complement strand
GCGAGTGGAGGCCGACGTCCCGTCGCACGGTGCGGATCATCGTCGCCGGCGCCCCGCCGCCCACGACGACCGTGGCGCGGGTCGAGACCGAGCTCGGCTGGGAGTTCATCCAGATCTACGGCCTGACCGAGACCTCTCCCCTGCTGACGATCAACCGCTCGCGGGCCGAGTGGGACGAGCTCTCGCCGCAGGACCGTGCGGCCAAGCTCGTGCGCGCCGGCGCCCCGGCGCTCGGCTGCCGGATGCGGGTCGACGACGAGAGCGGCGAGGTCCTCGCCCGGTCCAACGTCATCATGGAGGGCTACCACGACCTGCCCGACGAGACGGCCCGCACCTTCGAGGGCGGCTGGTTCCACACCGGTGACGGCGGCGTCGTCGGCGACGACGGCTACGTGACGATCAGCGACCGCAAGAAGGACGTCATCATCACCGGTGGCGAGAACGTCTCGTCCATCGAGGTCGAGGACGTCCTCTTCTCGCACCCCGACGTCACCGAGGTCGCGGTCATCGGCGTCCCCGACGACAAGTGGGGCGAGACGATCAAGGCGCTCGTCGTCGTCACCGAGGGGTCGACGGCCACGGAGGCCGACCTCATCGCCTGGTGCAAGTCCAAGGCGGCCGGCTACAAGGCCCCGACGTCGATCGAGTTCCGCGACGAGCTGGCCCGCACGGCGACGGGCAAGCTGCAGAAGTTCAAGCTGCGAGCCCCCTACTGGGAGGGCCGCGAGCGTCAGGTCAACTGAGCCATGACGAAGGGGAGGGTGCCGGTCCGACCGGCGCCCTCCCCTTCGTCTGTCAGGACATGTCGGCGAGCCGGTCCAGCGCCGTCTGCAGGTCCTGCGGGTAGGTGCTCTCGAAGTGCACGTAGTCGCCCGTGCCCGGGTGGATGAAGCCGAGGCCCATCGCGTGCAGCCACTGCCGCTCGAGGCCGAGCGTGCGGGCCAGGCTCGGGTCGGCGCCGTAGGTCGGGTCACCGACGCACGGATGACGAAGGGCGGCCATGTGCACCCTGATCTGGTGGGTGCGTCCGGTCTCGAGCTTGATCTCGAGCAGCGACGCGTGGCGGAAGGCCTCGAGCAGCTCGTAGTGGGTGACGGCGTGTTTGCCGGAGTCCATGACCGCGAACTTGTACTCGCCGCTCGGGTGCCGGCCGATCGGCGCGTCGACCGTGCCGACGTGCGGGTCGGGCAGGCCCTGGACGAGCGCGTGATAGGTCTTGTCGACCGTGCGCTGCTTGAAGGCGCGCTTGAGCACGGAGTAGGCGTACTCGCTCTTGCACACGACCATCAGGCCCGAGGTGCCGACGTCGAGGCGCGAGACGATGCCCTGCCGTTCGCTGGCGCCGCTCGTGCTGATCCGGTAGCCGGCCGCGGCCAGCCCGCCGAGCACGTCGGGGCCGGACCAACCGACGCTCGGGTGGGCGGCGACGCCGATCGGCTTGTCGACGACGACGATGTCGTCGTCGTCGTGGACGATCCGCATGCCGGGCACCGGCTCGGCGACGATCGCCAGGCTGGGGCTCTCGTCGGCGGAGGGCAGGGTGACCTCGACGTGGTCGCCGGCGCTCACCCGCGCCGACTTCGCGACCGTGGCGCCCTCGACGAGGACCTTGCCGTCGGCGGCCAGCTCGGCCGCCCGGGTGCGGGAGACGCCGAAGAGGCGGGCGACGGCCGCGTCGACCCGCTCCCCCTCGAGGCCCTCGGGCACGAGCACGTTGCGCACATCAGGCATCGGCCTGCTCCTCCTTGGTCCCGTCGAGACCGATCCCGCTGAAGACGAGCCACACGAGCACGATCGCCCCGCCGACGATGGCGATGTCGGCGACATTGCCCACGAAGAGCCCGCCGTAGTCGATGAAGTCGACGACGTGGCCGCGCAGCGGCCCCGGCTCGCGCACGAAGCGGTCGACGAGGTTGCCGACCGACCCGCCGAGCAGCGCGCCGAGGGCCAGAGCCCAGGCCAGCGACCGGATGCGCGGGGTGACCCACACGATCGCCCCGGTCACGCCGAGCGCGACGAGGTCATGACCCAGGTCATCGAATCACCGATCGAGAAGGCGGCGCCGGAGTTGCGGATCAGGCGAAGGGAGAGCACGTCGCCGACGAGCGGGACGACCCTCCCGTCGTCGAGCGCGCCCATCGCCCAGACCTTGGTGGCCTGGTCGAGGACGAGCGCGACGACCGCGGTGGTGGCATACCAACGAAGCACCCCGGGGCGGGATCGCGTCGCCGGGGTGTCGTCGGATGGGATGTCTGGGGCGCTCAGCGCCGCTCCTGTCGACTCTTGCATGACATGCACAGGGTCGCACGCGGATAGGCTTGGAGTCGAAGCTTGCCGATCGGGTTGCCGCAGGACTCGCAGATCCCGTAGGTGCCGTCGTCGAGGCGGTCGAGCGCGTGCTGGTTCTGCTCGAGGCCGGTGCGGGCCCCGGCGACGAGGCTCAGCTCGTGCTCACGCTCGAAGGACTTGGACCCTGCGTCGGCCTGGTCGTCGCCGGCCCCGTCGATCGGCTCCTTGAGGAACTCGTCGAGGCTGCTCTCGGCGGACGCGATCTCGGCGGTGAGGCGCTCGATCTCGGTGTGCAGCTCGGCGCGCACCTCCTTGAGCTCCTTCGCGGTCCACGGGCTCTCGTCCTCGCGGACGACGAGCGCCTCGGGGGCGGCCTTCTTGGGGGCCTTCGTGGCGGTCGTCTTCTTCGCCGGCGCCTTCTTGGCGGCGCTCTTCGTGGCCGGAGCCTTCTTCGCAGGAGCCTTCGTCGCCGAAGCCTTCTTCGCCGTGGACTTCTTCGCAGCGGACTTCTTCGCGGGCGCCGCCTTGGCCGCACTCTTCGTCGCGGTCTTCGTGGCCTTCGAGCCGGTCGACCCCTTGGTCGCCGCCTTCGTGGCCGTCTTCTTCGCCGCCATGACCATCCTCACCTGGAGATGATCCGTGCCCCTGCACGGATCAGAGTCAACGAAGGGTACGACGTTTTGGCGCTGTGGGCGGGATCACCGCGCCGTGTTCTTCCTCCCGACGTCGACATCCCACCCTCCGGGACGCGACGAGGCGACGCCACCCGTGTCGGGTGACGCCGCCTCGTGGAGCGCTCGCGCGGCATCCGCGCGGGCTTCGTCAGTGCTTGACGGGCTGCTCGGGAGCGACGCTCGCCGAGGTGTCGAGGCCCTTGAGCTGGCCCGAGATGAAGTCCTTGAGCTTGCGGCGGTAGTCGCGCTCGTAGGTCGTCAGCTCGGCGATCTGGGTCTCGATCTTCGACTTCTGGGCGTTGAGGTCGTCGAGGATCTTCTTGCGCTGCGCCTCGGCCTCGCTGACCATCGTCGTGCTCTTGGCCTGGGCGTCGGAGATCAGCTTGTCGCGCTGGGTCGTGCCCTCGCCGATGAACTGGTCGCGCTTGCCCTGACCGGTCTTGATGAACTCGTCGTGCTTCGACTGACCGGTCGACAGCAGCTCGTCGTGCTTGCCCTGACCGGTGGAGACGAGCTCGTCGTGGCGACGCTGCGCCTCGGCGATGAGCTTGTCGCGCTGGGTCTGGCCCTCGGCGACGTGCTCGTCGTGCAGGCGCTGGGCGAGCGCGATGAGGCCGGAGGCGCCGGCGCCACCGCCAGCGGCGGCAGCCATCTCGCCGGCTCCGGAGTCCTTGGCCGCGGCGACGGGGGCCTTGGCGGCCTCGTCCTGGCGGGCCTTCGCCTCGGCCTCGGCCTTCTCGGCTGCGGCGTTGGCGGCCTTGATGCGCTCCTGGGCGCTCGCCTCGGCCTCCTCGGCACGGGCGTTGACGGTCGCGATGCGCTCGTCGGCGCCCTGCTGGGCCTTGGAGAGGTTCGCGGCGTCACCCTTGGCGCGCTCGTCGTTGGTGCGAGCGGTCTGCTCGAGCTCGGTGGCGCGCTTCTCGGCGGCCGCGCGGGCGGCGGTCTCCTTGTCGAAGCGGGAGCGCAGGTCCTCGAGTCGGCTGCGCAGGTCGCGGTTCTCGCGGGTCAAGGCCTCGTCGGCCTTGCCCGTGTCGGCGACGGCGGCCGCGGCGGCCGGGCGGGAGCCGGAGCCGTCCTGGGCGCGAGCCCGCAGGTCCTCCGAGTCCTTGACCATGCGACGCATCTCGGCGACGACCTCGTCGAGGAAGTCGTCGACCTCGCGCTCGTCGTACCCGCGACGGAACTGGGTCTGGGTGAAGGTCTTGTTGAGGACGTCCTCGGGCGTGAGCGCCATTGTTCCTCCGTTGAGCGACTGGACAGGGTGCACGCTCGTGGCGCGCAGCGCGCGCACGGGCATCGAGGCCAGCCTAGACGATGCGCAGGAGGACCGAGACCACGAGGATCAGGACGAGGAAGGCGAGGTCGAGGGCGACGCCACCGATGCGCACCGGCTTGATGACGGTGCGGATGGCCCGCAGGGGCGGGTCGGTGAGCGTGTAGATCGCCTCGGCGACGACGAGGATGACCCCTCGGGGCCGCCACTGGCGGGCGAAGACCTGGATCCAGTCGAGGACGAGGCGTCCGATGAGGACGAGGAAGTAGACGTACAGCAGCAGGTGCAGCACGTCGCGGACGATCGACATGGGTCCAGCCTAGGTTGGGGGCCTGAGGCCCGGCTGTGAGGTCAGCTCTGGTTGAAGAGGGCGCGCGGCTGGGGCGCGTCGCCACCCTCGGCGTCGACCTCGATGTGCTCGGGCGAGAGAAGGAAGACCTTGTTGGTCACCCGCTCGATCGAGCCGTGGAGGCCGAAGACCAGACCGGCGGCGAAGTCGACGAGACGCTTGGCGTCGGAGTCGTCCATGTCGCTGAGGTTCATGATCACCGGGGTGTTGTTGCGGAAGCTCTCACCGATCGCCCGGGCGTCGTTGTAGGTGCTGGGGTGGATCGTCGTGATGCGGTTCATCGGGGTGACCTCCACCTCGCGGACGGCCGGTGCCGTGGGGACGCGGCGCAGGGGGGTGACCTCGGCGGCGGTGTGCTCCTCCTCGAGGAGCTCGTGACCCGCGTCGTACTCGTCGACGTACTGGTCGTCGTACTCGTCGTAGCGCTTGTCGTCCTCTGCGAGCCCGAGGTAGACCATCGCGTTGCGCAGTGCCGTCATGTCTGTCAGATCCTTTGTCGCCGGGTGCCTCGTCGGTGTCACCGAAGTTACCGGTGTGACGGACGTTCTCCGAGGATTGCCGTCCCGACACGCAGGTGTGTCGCACCGTGGCGCACGGCCGACTCGAGGTCACCGCTCATGCCTGCGGAGACCCACGTCGCCTCCGGGTGGTCCGCGCGCAGGGCCTCGGACAGCTCCGCGAGACGGGCGAAGGCGGGGTCCGGGTCCGCCCCGAGCGGCGCCACCGCCATGAGTCCCCCGAGACGAAGGGAGGAGCTCGCGATCGCCTCGGCGAGGGCCGGCACGTCGGCCGGGTCCGCTCCCCCACGACCGCCGTCTGCCTGCGGGTCGAGGTTGACCTGGACGAGGGCGGTGACCTCCCGGCCGGCGGCCTCGGCTCCGCGCGCGAGCGCACCGACGAGCTTGGGCCGGTCGACCGACTGCACGACATCGGCCCAGCGGGTGACGGCGCCGGCCTTGTTGGACTGGAGCTGTCCGATGAAGTGGGCGCGCACCCCCACCGGGGTGCCTCCGTCGGCGAGCTTGGCCGCCGCCTCCTGCTCGCGGTTCTCGCCGAGGTCACGCATCCCGAGCTCGACGAGCAGGTCGAGGTCGCTGCGCGGGAAGTACTTCGTCACGACGACGAGGTGCACCTGCCCCCGGTCCCGCCCGGCGGCCTCGCAGGCCGCGTCGATGCGCTGCTCGACCGCCGCGAGGTTGGCGGCGAGCTCGTCCCGACGCTCGGCGCTCATGCCGACTCGCCCCGCCGGCCGATGATGCCCGCGTAGCGGCCGGTCCGGCGTCGCGGCGGTAGGAGTAGAGCGAGTCGTCCTCGCGGGCGCACCCGGGCACCCACTCGACCGGGACGCCGGCGCCCTGCAGCTGGTCGACGATTCCGGTCGCGACGTCGATGGCCGGTGTGCCGGTCCAGGTGACCGCGGCGGAGGGCGGGGAGACCTCGGCTGCCGCGGCCCGCATGTCGGCCGGCACCTCGTAGCAGCGTCCGCAGACCGAGGGCCCGACGGTGGCGCGCAGGTCACGGGCACCGAGGTCGCGCATCGCCTCGACGAGCCGCAGCACGACGCCGGCGACCATCCCCGGCCGACCGGCGGTGGGCGGCCCCGACGAGGCCACCGGCCGCGTCGTGGACGAGCACGGGGGGTGCAGTCGGCGACGAGGACGCCCAGGGCGACGCCGGGCAGGTCGGTGACGAGTGCGTCGCCCTCCCCGACGGCGCCGGTGGTGGTACGGGGGGCCGTCGAGCAGCTGCGAGGTCACGTGGACGACGTCGGCGCCGTGGACCTGGTCGGCGAGGACGAGCGGCAGGCCGACGGCCTGCTCGACGAGCTCCCGGTTGCCCCGGACGGCGTCGGGGTCGTCACCGACGTGGGCGCCGAGGTTGAGGCCGGCGAAGGGGGCGACGCTGCGGCCGCCGTGTCGGTCGGTGAAGGCTCGCACGAGCCCCGGGGCGTCATCTCTCCAGGCGAACACGTCTGAAACCTATCTCCCCGCGGTCGGCGGACGACACGCGACGCAGGGCCCCGACCGGTGCGGTCGGGGCCCTGCGTGTCACGTCAGGCGGTGGTCACTTCAGGAAGTCGGGGACGTCCAGGTCGTCACCGTCGTCGAAGGTCACCTGACGCGGCGGCGCGGCCTGGGTCGGACGCTGCTGCGCCGGCGGCTGCTGGGCCGGAGGCTGCTGCACGGGCTGCTGGGGCCGGCGGCTGCTGCTGAGC
>NZ_JBNFOF010000169.1:0-6805 GCF_057364645.1 Janibacter sp. CFPM2_SD2 | reverse complement strand
GCCTCGGCGGCGCGGGCAAGTGCGGCACCGAGCATCACGGCGTCCGCGCCGCAGGCGATCGCCTTGACGATGTCGCCGCTCGTGCCGAGGCCGCCGTCGGCGATGACGTGGACGTAGCGGCCCCCGACTCGTCGAGGTAGTCGCGGCGGGCGGCGGCAACGTCGGCGACGGCGCTGGCCATCGGGGCGTGGATGCCCAGGGCCTGGCGGGTCGTGTGGGCCGCTCCCCCGCCGAAGCCGACGAGCACGCCCGCGGCACCGGTGCGCATGAGGTGCAGGGCGGCGGTGTAACCGGCTGCGCCCCCGACGATGACCGGCACGTCGAGCTCGTAGATGAAGCGCTTGAGGTTGAGCGGCTCGCTGCGGCTGCTCACGTGCTCCGCCGAGACGGTCGTGCCGCGGATGACGAAGAGGTCGACGCCGGCGTCGACGACGGTCTTCCAGTGCTGCTGGGTGTTCTGCGGGCTGAGCGCGCCCGCGACGGTGACGCCGGCGGCGCGCAGCTGACGCAGCCGCTCGGTGATCAGCTCGGGCTGGATCGGCGCGGAGTAGATCTCCTGCATGCGCGCGGTCGCCATCACCGGGTCGAGCGAGGCGATCTCCGCGAGCAGCGGCTCCGGGTCGGAGTAGCGGGTCCACAGCCCCTCGAGGTCGAGCACGGGCAGGCCGCCCGCCTCGCCGAAGGCGATGGCCGTCGCCGGGGACATCACCGAGTCCATCGGGGCCGCGATGACCGGCATCTCGAAGTGGTAGGCGTCGATCTGCCAGTCGAGGGAGACCTCCTCGGGGTCGCGCGTGCGCCGGCTCGGCAGCACCGCGATGTCGTCGAAGGAGTAGGCCCTGCGGCCGCGCTTGCCTCGGCCGATCTCGATCTCGTTCACCCGCCCAGCCTAAAGGGCTTGGCCCTGCGGACCAGAGGGCGCATACTTGCTTGGCCGACGCATGCATCTATCCGCGCGCGGCCAGGGTGGCGACGAGGCCGCTGCCTCCCCCCTTCGCACCATCCCAGGAGACTCCTGTGTCCATATCCACCCATGACCCCTCGCTGCCACAGGAGTACCCCGACAAGATCGACGCCGCCGTGCTCAAGATCGCCGGTGTCGTGGTGCTCGGCTCGATCATGTCGATCCTCGACATCACGGTCGTCAACGTCGCCCTGCCGCACTTCCAGACCGACCTCGCGACCGGTCCGGAGCCGCTGCACTACTCCACCGTCGCGTGGACCGTGACCGCCTACACGCTGGCCCTGGCCACCGTCATCCCGCTCACCGGGTGGGCCGCCGACCGCTTCGGCACCAAGCGGCTCTACCTCGCCGCCATCGCCTTCTTCGTCGCCGGCTCCGTGCTGTGCGCCTTCGCCCCGTCGATCGGCATGCTCATCGGCGCCCGCGTCGTCCAGGGCCTCGGCGGCGGCATGCTCATGCCGCTCGGCATGACGATCATGACCCGCGCGGCGGGCCCGGACCGGATCGGTCGCCTCATGGCGATCCTCGGCGTCCCGATGCTCCTCGGCCCCATCGGCGGCCCGATCCTCGGTGGCTGGCTCATCGACAACGCGCACTGGCTCGGCCGCCCGAGCTGGACCTGGATCTTCCTGATCAACCTGCCCCTGGGCATCATCGCGCTCGTCTACGCGGCCATCGCGCTGCCCAAGGACCACACCGAGCCGACCGAGTCGCTCGACGTCGTCGGCCTGTTGCTCATGTCGCCCGGCCTCGCGCTCTTCCTCTACGGCGTCTCCTCGATCCCCGAGGAGGGCACGGTCAACTCGCCCAAGGTCTACGGCACGGCCCTCGCCGGCCTCGTGCTGATCCTCGCCTTCGGCTGGTGGTCGATGCGCCCCAAGCACCCGCTGCTCGACCTGCGACTGCTCGCCAACCGGCAGTTCTCCATCGCCGCCCTGACGATGTTCCTCTTCGCCGCGGCCTTCTTCGGCGGCCTGCTGCTCATGCCCACCTACTTCCAGCAGGTGCGCGGTGAGAGCACGACCATGGCCGGCGTCCTGATGATCCCGCAGGGTCTGGGCGCGCTGCTGACGATGCCGATCGCCGGCATGCTCGTCGACAAGTACCCCGTCGGCCGCATCGTGCCGGTCGGCATCGCCCTGATCACCGGCGGCATGTTCGCCTTCACCCAGCTGTCCGCCGACGCGAGCTACTGGGGCTTCATCATCCCGGCGCTCTTCGTCATGGGCCTGGGCATGGGCGCGACGATGATGCCGCTGATGACGAGCTCGCTCAAGGCGCTCACCGCCCACCAGGTGGCCCGCGGCTCGACCCTGCTCAACATCACCCAGCAGGTCGCGAGCTCCTTCGGCGTCGCCATCGCCTCGGTCGTCCTCACGCGCGGCTTCGAGGACCGCCCGCTCATCGGGCAGGCGCAGGTCTTCGCCGAGGAGAGCGCCAAGGCGAGCAGCCCGGGCGCCGTCCAGCAGCTCCTCGCGAAGCTGCCCGAGGTCGCCCAGATCATGGGCCAGTACGCCTCGGACCCGCAGGCCGGCGCGGCCGCGCTCATGCACGCCGTGCGCGTCGACATGGCCGAGGCCTTCGCCGCGACCTACTGGGTCTCCGCCTTCATGTGCCTCGCGACCCTCGTCGTCGCGGCCTTCCTCCCGCGCAAGCACGAGGAGAGCCACATGCTCGACGAGGAGCCGGGCGAGAGCGCGCCCGTCCTCATGCACTGAGGCTCTGCCCCACCCCAGACGAAGGGGGTCGCTCCCGGTCTCGGGAGCGGCCCCCTTCGCCGTGCTCGGAAGTTTTTGTGCCGACCACGCAACCGGCCGTACCCGGCGCACGTCTGGTGACATGACGCGGGCCACAGGGGACCGCAGATCACCAGGGGAGCAAGACATGAAGCACGTGCGCACCACCACCACGACCGCCATCACCCTCGCGCTGCTCGCCACCGGCTTCGCTGGCTCGGCGCAGGCCTCCACCAGCGGCGCGGCCGCGGGCCCCAATGCCTGCGAGGGCAAGGGCAGCAGCTGCGTGATCGTCAGCCGGGCCGACATCGACGGTGACGGCACGGCCGACTCGGTGAGCCAGACGCACTGGGGCACCACCGCCGAGGGCGGCGACAAGATCACGACCCGGGTGCACACGGCCGACGGGGAGAAGCTCTACGTCGTCACCGAGACGCAGCGCCGCATGGGCAGCTCGGCCTTCTTCGGCGCGGCGAAGATCGACGGGAGGAGCGGCTACGAGCTCGTCACCAAGACCGACCTCGGCGCCCACACCGCCTACTCCCAGGTTCTCACCTACCGCGACGGGAAGCTCTCGACGCTCCAGGACCCCCGCAGCCGCTACCGCTGGGTGACGGACGGGTCCGTCTGGTCCTCCTACGGCTACAAGCGCACGACGACGAGCACCGGCGCGGTCAAGATGGTCGCCGCCGAGGCGACCCGCCCGCCGGAGGGCGGCTCCTTCCGCCAGACCCTCTACACCACGCAGTGGAAGTACGGCCGCTGGCAGCGCGTCGGTGTGACCACCCGCACGATCAGCGCCACCACCGCCGGCGCCTGGAGCGGCTGGAACGTCCCCTACCTGCCTCGCGACATCTGATCGCAGACCGGCCGCGACGCGGCCACGACGACGGGGTCCGGAATCCACACCGGGCCCCCGTCGTTGGGCAGGATGGACACCACGACGAGGGAAGGAACCCCGCATGCCGAAGCTCAAGAACGTCGCCGTGATCATCACCGCCGCCGAGGCCGCCCGTCAGTGGGCGCACAACAACCCCGAGCAGGCCGCCAAGTTCATCGACACGGCCACCGGCTTCGTCGACAGCCGCACGAAGGGGAAGTACACCTCCCAGATCGCCGGCTTCTCCTCCATGGCGAAGAAGAACCTCACCGGCAGCGAGACCGTGCGCAGCTCGACGGTCCACCCCGACGGCCGACTCTGACCTAGACCTCCGTGGCCTCGAGGACCCGCAGCACGTTGCCGTGCGCGAGGGCCTCGAGGTCGCTGCGGCTCCAGCCCCGCTCCCCCAGCGCGCCGAGCAGGCGCGGATAGCTCGCGACGTCCTCGAGCCCGACCGGCGTCTCGTCCACCCCGTCGTAGTCGGCGCCGATGCCGACGTGCTCGATGCCGACCACCTCGCGCAGGTGCTCGAAGTGCGCGACGACGTGCTCGATCGTCGCGACCGGGTCCGGCACGACGTCGGTGCGGCCGAGCACCTCGTCGGCGCGGGCCTGGTTGACGAACTTCGGCACGACATTGGCCATGACGACCCCGCCGTTGCCCGGGATGCGCTCGAGGACGTCGTCGGGCACGTTGCGCGGGTGGTCGCAGACGGCCCGGGCGCCCGAGTGGCTGAAGAGCACCGGCAACCGCGTCGCGTCGAGCGCGTCGTGCATCGTCTCGGCGCTCACGTGGGACAGGTCGACCATGACCCCGAGGTCGTTCATCCGCGCGACGATCTCGCGCCCGAGGTCGGTCAGCCCGCCGTGCACCCGCTCGTCGGTCGCCGAGTCGGCCCACGGGGTGTTGTCGTTGTGCGTGAGCGTCATGTAGCGCGCGCCGCGGTCGGCGAAGTTGGCCAGGTGCTGCAGCGAGCCGTTGATGCTGTGCCCACCCTCCATACCGATGAGCGCCGCGTGCCTGCCCTCGGCCCACGCGGCGCGGACCTCGGCGGCCGTGCGCGCCGGCACCATCTCCTCGTAGCGGCGGCACATCGCCTCGACGAAGTCGATCTGCTGGTGCGTCGCGACGACCGCGTCCTCACCCTCCATCGAGCACGGCACCCACACCGACCACAGCTGGGCGGCCAGACCCCCTTCGCGCATCCGGGGCAGGTCCGTGTGCAGGTGCGGCTGGGACTCGGCGATGTCGCAGGCCTCGAGGTCGTAGGCCGCCACCTCGCGGTGGTGCCAGGGCAGGTCGTTGTGGCCGTCGAGGACGCGGATGGGCTCGCTGCTCGTCGTCATCGCTCCAGTCAACCATCGTGGCCCGAGCACACGTGCAGGGCCGCCAGCCGGCACCGCTGCGGTGTGGGGCACCACCACATTGCCCGAAGGGGGACGCCTCGCCACGGTGGTCCGCACCAGTGACACCGGCGTCACCGAGGCCGCCGGTGCGAGATCAAGGAGAGCGTCACATGCGTGCACTTCGGGTGGTCGTCGGTTCGGTCCTGCTGAGCGGGGCGATGGTCGCCGCATCGGCGACGAGCTCCTCGTCCGCGCCACCCGGGGCGGCGGGGTCCGGAGCGGCCGGGTCCGGGGCGGCCGGGTCCTGGGCGGCCGCGTCCGGGACGACGGCGAGCGCGGCTGGGGCCCTCACCCAGGTGACCAACTTCGGGACCAACCCCGGCAACCTCGCGATGTACGAGTACGTGCCGGCCGGACTGCCGGCCGGGCGCCCACGGTCGTCGCGCTGCACGGGTGCACCCAGTCGGCTGCGGCCTACCACCAGGGGTCCGGGTGGTCTCAGCTCGCCGACGAGTACGGCTTCGCCGTCGTCTACCCGCAGCAGTCGTCGGGCAACAACGCCAACTCCTGCTTCAACTTCTTCGAGGCCGGCGACACCACGCGCGGTCAGGGCGAGGCCGCCTCGATCGCGCAGATGGTCACGCACGCGCGCTCGTCGCACTCGCTCGGCAGCGACAACACCTTCGTCACCGGCCTGTCCGCCGGCGGCGGGATGACGTCGGCGATGCTCGCGACCTATCCCGATCTCTTCGCCGGCGGGTCGGTCGTCGCCGGCCTGCCCTTCCGGTGCGCGACGTCGATGGTCGACGCCTTCGGGTGCATGAGCAACCCGCCGGACAGGACGCCGCAGCAGTGGGGCGCGCTGGCGCGGGACGGATATCCGGGCCACTCCGGTCCCCGCCCGAAGGTCGCGGTCTGGCACGGCACGTCGGACACGACGGTCGTGCCGGCCAATGCCCGCGAGCTCGTCGACCAGTTCACCGACGTCGCCGGGGTCTCGCGGACCGCGACCGAGACGACGACACTCAGCGGTGGCACGACCCGACGCGCCTACGGCGACGAGGTCGTCGAGTACTCCGTGCAGCGCATGGGCCACGGCACGCCGGTCGACCCCGGCAGCGGTGCCGACCAGTGCGGCCAGGCGGGCGCCTACTTCCTCGACACGATCTGCTCCGCGCGGCACGACGCGGCCTTCTCGGCATCAGCGCCCCGGTCGACCCGGGCGACCCGGGCGACCCCGGTGACCCCGACCCGGAGCCCGGCGCGTGCGTCACCGCGAGCAACTACGACCACACCGTGGCCGGCCGCGCCCACCAGTCCGGCGGGATGACCTTCGCCAACGGCTCCGGCGACGCCATGGGCCTGTGGAATGTCTTCACCACGACCGAGCTCGAGGAGACCGCTCCCGGCTACTGGGAGGTCGGCTGCTGACCCGCTCCGGGGTGCATGCTGGGGACATGCGCCCCGGAGCCCACAACGCCATCACCGACGTGCCCGGCGTCCGCGTCGCCCACGCCACCCGTGACGAACCCGGTTGGCTGACCGGCACGACAGTGGTCGTCCCGCCGGTCGGGACACGGCCGGTGTCGACGTGCGTGGTGGTGGGCCCGGCACCCGCGAGACCGACCTGCTCGACCCGCGCAACCTCGTCGACGCGGTCGACGCGATCGTGCTCTCCGGGGGCAGCGCCTACGGCCTCTCCTCCGCCGACGGGGTGGTCGCCGCACTCGCGGACGAGGCCGCGGCTGGCCGTCGGCCCCGGCCGCGAGGTCGTGCCGATCGTGCCCGCGGCATCATCTTCGACCTCGGCCGCGCGGGCGCGTGGCGCCACCACCCGGGGCCGACGAGGGTCGGGCCGCCTACCTCGCGGCGAGCAACG
>NZ_JBNFOF010000168.1:0-6834 GCF_057364645.1 Janibacter sp. CFPM2_SD2 | reverse complement strand
GCGACGGGCGTCGTGGACGGTCAGAACCATCGCCCCGAGGCTGCCGCGACCCGGCTCGTGGCGCAGCGTCACCGGGTAGAGCGGCAGGCCGGTCTCGACGGCGAGGGCCGCGGGGCCGGCGGCCATGCGCGCCCGGTGCCCGCACAGGTCGACCTCGACGCCACTCGCGGACAGGTCACGGTCGGCGAGCAGCGGCATGACGACCGGCTCCCCCGTCGCGAGCTGCTCGCGCAGCCTGACGAAGGTGCCCCGCTCGGCCGGGTGGATCACCATGCCCAGGCTCTCTCGGTAGTCGAGGAAGGCGCGGAACATCTCCTCCGGCTCGAGCCGTTCGGCAACGGTGACGACGGTGCCGAGGTGGCGGGCGCACCAGACCCCGGCGAGGTCCCAGTTGCCCGTGTGGCCGAGGAAGGCCAGGACCGGTCGGCCGGCGAGCAGGTCCGCCTTGAGCTGCGGCATCGCCCCCTCGAAGCGCACGACCGAGTCGACGTGCTCGCCGCTCACCGCGGGCAGCCGGAAGGCCTCGACGTAGTAGCGCAGGCTGGCCCGCACGCCATCGGCGACGAGCCGCTCGAGGTCGTCCGCCGACAGCTCCGGGCGGACCCGGGCGTAGTTGGCTCGCAGCCGCTGGACGGACGGGCCGTCGGGCGCGATGGGTGCGGTCGGCCGCGAGGTCGAAGAGGAGGTAGGCCAGCCGGGCCGGCAGCAGCCGCAGCGCCCGCCACGCCAGGAGGAAGGCGAGGACGGTGGCGCGCTGCCGCAGCCGCGTCATGACCCGGCGGGTGCGGTGCCGGAGGACTCTTGGGCAAAGGCCTGCCGGCGCACGAGCAGGACGCGCTGGAAGATCGTCACGACGCTGGCGACGGCCAGCAGACCGAGCACGACCTTGAGCACCTCCTCGGGCAGGCCCATGCCGACGAAGCCGGTCGTGACGAGCGCGGCGACGAGCCGATCGGCCCGCTCCGCGATGCCGACGTCGGCCCGCATCCCGAGCCCCTCGGCGCGGGCGCGCGCGTAGGAGACGACGCTGCCGAGGACGAGACAGGCCAGGGCGAGCCAGGCCATGAGCCGGTCGTCGCCGCCCTGGAAGAACCAGATCGCCAGGCCGGAGAAGATCGCGGCGTCACCGAGCCGGTCGAGCGTCGAGTCGAGGAATGCACCCCAGCGGTTCGACCGGCCGAGCTGGCGGGCCATGATCCCGTCGATCGTGTCGGAGAAGACGAAGGCGGTGATGACGAGCACGCCGACGAGCAGCTGCCCGCGGGGGAAGAAGACGAGGGCACCGAGGCAGACGCCGAGGGTGCCGATGATCGTGACGGCGTCGGGGCTGATGCCCATCCGGAGCAGAAGGCGCGCCACCGGGGTGAGGATCCGGGTGACGGCGGCGCGTGCGTATCGATTGAGCATGGCGGGTCAAGCGTAACCGCGCCCCGCACCGCCGCCGGACGGCGCACCGGCCTGTGGGCGAGCAGCCTCAGCGGCTGGCGTCCCCCCACGCCGCGACGAGGGCCGCACGGGCGTCCTCGAGCAGGATCGGCAGCGCCTTGGTCTGGGCGATGATCGGCAGGAAGTTCATGTCCCCGCCCCACCGCGGGATGACGTGCTGGTGCAGGTGCGCGGCCACCCCGGCGCCGGCGACGGCGCCCTGGTTCATCCCGAGGTTGAAGCCGTGCGGGTTGGACGAGGCCTGCAGCGCGCGGATCGCCGTCTTGGTCAGGGCCGTGAACTCCGCCGTCTCCTCGTCGGTGAGGTCGATGTAGAGCGAGACGTGCCGATAGGGGCAGACGAGGACGTGACCGGCGTTGTAGGGGAAGAGGTTCATGACGACGAAGCAGGTCTCGCCGCGGTGGACGATCAACCCCTCGGCGTCGTCCTTGTCCGGGGCGACGCAGAAGGGACACCCGTCTCCCGCGTCGTCACTCGGCCGCTCCCCCGTCACGTAGGCCATGCGGTGCGGCGTCCACAGCCGGTCGAAGCCATCGGGCACGCCCACGAGGGAGCGCGCGTCCTCGGTCGGGTGGTCCTGCTGCGTCATGGGCCCGATCCTGTCACGCCCCATGACGAAGGGGGGTCCGCCCCCTTCGTCCCGTGGCCGGGCCGGCGCTCAGCCCTGCCGCGGGACCCACTCGCGCAGCCGGGCGGTCGGGTCGTCGAAGCCGGTGGCGTCGAAGAGCGGCCGCCCGGCGTCGCTGGCGTTGAGCCGCACGAAGCGCACCCGCTCGGCGGTCGCCGCCTCCTGCACCGCGTGCAGCAGGCGGCGGCCCAGCCCCTCGCGGCGTCGGTCGGCAGAGACGAAGACCTGCTGGACGTACCACCACTCCGGCCGCCCGAGGTGGCTCAGCGTGGGCAGCTTGCGCACGCGCAGCGCGAGTACGCAGCCGACCGGCCGCCCGTCGGGCTCCTCGGCGATCCAGCCACGGACCCCGTCGAAGTCGGCGAGCAGCGCATCGGCGTAGTCGGTGAGGAAGCCGGGCCGCGGCGTGTGCCCGACCTCCCGGTCCTGCTGCAGGCGCAGCGCGCCGAGCGAGAGCGCGTCGTCGCGCTCGATCGGGCGGATCCGCGTCGTCATGCCCGCAACATAGCCAAGAACCCGCACTTCCTTGAGGAAATGCGGCCCGGAGGCCGTACGACCTCAAGGAAATGCGGGTTCTTGTGGGTGCGACGCCTCAGATGGTGCCGGCAGGGGCGGCGTCGGGGCCGGGATTGGTCAGGCTCGGGGCCGAGGTGATCTGGTCCTTGGCCTCGACGGCCGCGAGGACCCGCTCGATCGCGGTCTCGATCGGCAGCCCGTTTTCTTGGCTGCCGTCGCGGTAGCGGAAGGAGACGGCGTTGTTGCTGCGGTCCTCCTCGCCGGCGATGAGGGTGAAGGGCACCTTGGACTTGCTCGCATTGCGGATCTTCTTCGGGAAGCGGTCGTCGCTCTCGTCGAGCTCGACGCGGATCCCCTTCGTCCGCATCTGCTGCAGCACGTCCCAGAGGTAGTCGTTGTACTCCTCGGCGACCGGCACGCCGAGCACCTGGACGGGCGAGAGCCACACCGGGAAGGCGCCGGCGTAGTGCTCGACGAGCACACCGATGAAGCGCTCGATCGAGCCGAACTTCGCCGAGTGGATCATCACCGGCTGCTGCCGCGAGCCGTCGGCCGCCTGGTACTCGAGCGCGAAGCGGTCGGCCGAGGGCTGGTTGAAGTCGTACTGGATCGTGCTCATCTGCCAGGTGCGGCCGATGGCGTCACGGGCCTGCACCGACACCTTGGGCGTAGGTAGGCGGCGCGCCCGGGTCCGGCACGAGCTCGAGCCCGGTCTCGGAGCACACCTGCTCGAGGACGGCGGTCGCCTCGGCCCAGTCCTCGTCGCTGCCGATGAACTTGCTGGACTTCTCGCCCCCTTCGTCCCGGGTGGACAGCTCGAGGTAGAAGTCGTCGAGACCGAAGTCGCGCAGCAGCCCGAGGATGAAGTCGAGCAGGTGGCGGATCTCGTCGGGCGCCTGCTCCTTGGTGACGTAGGAGTGGCTGTCGTCCTGGGCGAAGCCGCGCACCCGCGTCAGGCCGTGGATGACACCGGACTTCTCGTGCCGGTAGACGTGGCCGAACTCGAAGAGCCGCAGCGGCAGCTCGCGGTAGGAGCGCTGCTTGCTCCGGTAGATGAGGTTGTGCATCGGGCAGTTCATCGCCTTGAGGCGGTAGTCCATGCCGTCGACGTCGAAGGGGGGATACATCCCCTCGCCGTAGTAGGGCAGGTGGCCGGAGGTGTGGAAGAGCCCCTCCTTGGCGATGTGCGGCGTGCCGACGTACTCGAAGCCTTCCTCGATGTGCCGCTGGCGGACGTAGTCCTCCATCTCGCGCTTGATGACGCCACCCTTGGGGTGGAAGACCGGCAGGCCGGAGCCGATCTCGTCGGGGAAGGAGTAGAGGTCGAGGTCGCGCCCGAGCTTGCGGTGGTCGCGCTTCTCCGCCTCGGCGAGCCGGTCGAGGTAGGCCTTGAGCTCGTCCTTGGACGGCCAGGCCGTGCCGTAGACACGCTGCAGCTGGGGGTTCTTCTCGCTGCCGCGCCAGTAGGCCGCGGCGCTGCGCATGATCTTGTAGGCATTGCCGATGACCTTGGTGCTCGGCACGTGCGGTCCGCGGCACAGGTCGCCCCAGGCGCGGGTGCCGTCGCGGCGGACGTTGTCGTAGATCGTCAGCTGGGCGCCGCCGACCTCGACCGAGGCGCCCTCGGCCGCGTCCTCGGAGGCGCCGCCCTTGAGCCCGATGAGCTCGCACTTGTAGGGCTCGTCGGCCAGCTCGACGAGCGCGTCGTCGTCGCTGATCTCGCGGCGCACGAAGGCCTGGCCCTCGTTGATGATCCGCTGCATCGCCTTGTCGAGCGCCTTGAGGTCCTCGGGGGTGAAGGGCTCCTCGACGTCGAAGTCGTAGTAGAAGCCGTCGCGGATCGGCGGGCCGATGCCGAGCTTGGCGGAGGGGTTGATCTGCTGCACGGCCTGCGCGAGCACGTGGGCCGTGGAGTGGCGCAGGACGTCGAGACCATCCTGCTCGGCGGCCGTGACCGGCTCGACGACGTCACCCTCGGCGACCTCGTGGGCCAGGTCGCGCAGCTCGCCGTTGACCCGGGCGACGAGGACTGCCCGGTCTCCCTCGAAGAGGTCCGCCGCAGTAGTCCCCCGGTCCACCGATCGCTCGTCTCCGGCGACGTTGATGGTGATCTGGGCAGACACGGGATGCTCCTGTGGGACGGGGTGCGGTGCCCGGCCGGCACCGCGAAGAACTCTATCCCCGCGAAGGGGGCGGCCCCCAACGCATTCCACCTTGAGTACCAGACCTCAGGCCGCGCCCCCTTCGCCCTCCCTACCGTCGATGCATGCTCACCAAGGACGCTCGACTCCTCCCGCACACCGCCTGCTGGTTCGGCGTGCTCAGCCTGCTCGCCGTGCTGTGCTTCCACTTCCCCGAGCTGCTCACGAGCCAGGAGTTCCGCCCCGTCTACACCTCGGGCTTCGCCCGCGGGCTGCTGCTCGTCGGCATCATCGCAGCCCTGGTCATCGGCACGGTCGCCGTGCTCGCCGGGCAGCGACGGCCCATCGCCTTCACCGGGGTCGTCGCGGCCACGGTGGCTGTGCTGCTGGGTGGGTCCGAGGTCCCCCTCGGCGAGATCGAGGCGACCCCGTGGTCGCTGGGTGTCGACTGGTTCATCCTCTCGCTCGTCTTCTCGGCGGTCGTCTTCATCCCGCTCGAGCGCCACCTCGCCCACCGACCGCACCCGGTGCTCCGCCGGGGCTGGCGCACCGACGTCTGCTACTTCTTCCTCAGCCACGTCCTCGTCCAGCTGATCCTCATCGTCGTCACGACGTCGACGACGACGGTCGCCGCAGCCATCGCCGTCGACCCGATCAAGGAGCTGGTCCGCGCGGTCCCCCTGTGGTTGCAGGTCCTGCTCGCGGTCTTCGTCGCCGACCTCGCCCAGGCGGTGCTGCACCGCGCCTACCACCGGGTGAAGAGCCTCTGGCGGTTCCACGCCGTGCACCACTCCAGCCGCGACCTCGACTGGCTCGCCGGCTCGCGCGTCCACCTCGCCGAGACCGTCCTGACCCGCAGCATCGTCCTGCTGCCGCTCATTGTCCTCGGCTTCTCGACCCCCGCGATGAACGCCTACGTCATCATCGTCGGCCTCCAGGCCGTCGTGGCCCACGCCAACATCGGGGTGCGCTTCGGCTGGCTCGAGTACCTCATCGTCCTGCCGCGCTACCACCACTGGCACCACGCCCGGCACGTCGACTACTGGGACCGCAACTACGCGATCCACCTGCCGGTCGTCGACATGCTCATGGGCAGCTTCAAGCTCCCCCGTGACGGCAGCTGGCCGGAGGAGTACGGCGTCCTGCGGCTGGAGAGCGTGCCGGAGGGCATCGTCGAGCAGCACCTCATGCCCTTCCGCGGCGACCGCGACTACGAGCGTCACGTCGCCTGAGCCCACGGCTGGTTGACTGGCGGCCGTGCACATCACCCGCATCGGACTCACCCCGCTCAAGGGCGCCCGCCACGCCGACCTCGCCCACGTCCGCGTCGACCCGACGGGCCCGCGCGGCGACCGCCTCTTCTGCCTGCTCGAGACCGACCGCGACCACGTGCTGCGCACGGTCGACAACCCGTCGATGGTCCTCGTCTCCGCCTCCCTGGACGGCCCCCGGCTGACCGTCACCACACCGAAGGGAGGGCCCCTCACCGGGGAGCCCACGCCCACCGGTGAGGTCGTCGAGGCCGACTACTGGGGGCGACGAGCCCGGCTCGAGGTCATGGCCTCGGACCATGCCGACCTCCTCGGCCAGCACCTGGGCCGACCGGTCCGGCTGGCCCGCATCCGCTCAGCCGGCGAGGTCGTCTACGGCGGCTCCGTGAGCATGGTGACGACCGGAGCGCTGCGCGACCTCGGCGAGGAGCAGGCTGCCCGGTTCCGCGCGACGCTGACGATCGAGGCCGACCGTGACCCCGAGCCGGGGAGCCTGCTGCGCCTGGGCGAGGCCGTGGTCCGGGTGCGCGGCCCGGTCCCGCGCTGCCGGGTCGTCGACATCAACTGCGAGACGGGCGAGCTCGACACGCGTCACCTGCACACCCTCGCCCGCCGGGAGCGGCCCGAGGGCGAGGTCCCCTTCGGGGTCGACGCCGACGTCGTCACCCCGGGGCTCGTGCGCCGGCAGGACCCGGTCGACGTGATCTGAGAGTGTGGGCGGGCACGCGTCCGCGGACACACCACGAGAGGGATGGACCATGCACGTCATCTGGGGACTGGCGGGCATGCTCGGCCTGCTCGTCATCGCCGCCGCGCTGTCGACCAACCGTCG